>DATFHJ010000116.1:0-5822 GCA_035248585.1 Thermoanaerobaculia bacterium | reverse complement strand
GCGCTCGCGGGCTTCGTGCTGATCCCGCGCTACGGCCTGTTGACCGCGATCTTCGTCGCGGTCCTGCTCAACTTCACGCTCGCCGTCGCCGCGCTGCTGATCCCGAGGAGAGCGGGCGTCCCGCCCGCCCACCACGGGGGGCGGGCGGGACGCCCGCTCTCCTCGTTAGCGATTCTCCTTGCCTCGTTCCTCATGGGATTGGCGGCGATCGCCGACGAGGTGTTCTGGTCGCGCATCCTGGTGCTGCACATCGGCAGCAGCGTGTACGCGTACTCGTTGATGCTGTTCTCGTTTCTGATCGGCATCGCCATCGGCAGCGCGGTGATCGAGCGGCTGATGCGAAAGATCGACGTCGCCGTCGCGCTCGGAGTGGTGGAGCTCGCGCTGGCCGTCGCGCTCGTGATCCAGATCCATCTCTTCACGCGCTTCGCCGACCTGCTGTTCGCGCTGGCGAAGATGTTCATCGCCGCGGGAAACCCGTCACTATTTCCGCCGCTTCTGACCGGGACGCTGCTGATGCTGGTGATTCCGACGGCGCTGATGGGGGCCGGCTTCCCGTTGACCGTGCGGCTGTATGAAATGTGCGCGAGCGGCGGCGAGGCGCGCTCGGTGGGGAAGGTGTATCTCGCGAACACGCTCGGCAGCATCAGCGGCTCGCTCCTGGCCGGCTTCGTCCTGGTGCGCCTGCTCGGATCGCAGAACGGGCTGTTCCTGATGGCGCTCATCAACCTCGCGATCGGGGCGTGGTTTCTGCGCAAACGCGTGATGATCGCCGTGGCCGCGGTGATCGTGGTCGTGGCCTTCATCGCGGCGAAGCCCGATCAGGTCATCCTCTCCGCCGGCATCTTCACCGAGGAGCGCGCGAAGATTCTCGTGTTCCGCGAAGACGTCACGGCGACCGTGACGCTGCGCGAAGTCGGCCCGCGCGCGCTGTCGCTCGAGCTCAACGGCGTCAACGTCGCCGGCTCCTTCGGCGATCTGATCGGCACGCAGAAACTGCAGGGGCACATCCCGCTGCTGCTCCACGCGAATCCGAAGCGCGTGCTGCACATCGGCTTCGGCAGCGGCGGCACGGCGTGGGCGGTGTCGCGGCATGCGGTGTCGAACATCACGATCGCCGAGATTTCCCCCGAGGTGCTGGAGATCTCGAACGCGCGCCTCGGCGACGTCAATCATGGCGTGCTGCGCGATCCACGCGTGCACGTCGAGATCAATGACGGCCGCAATTACGTGATGGCCGCGCGCGAGACCTTCGACGTCCTGCTCTCCGATTCCATCCATCCGCGCTACGCCGGCAACGGCTCGCTGTACACGCGCGAGTACTTTCAACTCTGCCGGCGGCGGTTGAATCCCGGCGGCGTCAGCTCGATGTGGCTGCCGATGTATTCGCTCACCACGCGCAACTACCTGCAGATCGTGCGTGCGTTTCACGACGTCTTCCCGAACACGACGATCTGGTACGTGCCGAACATGGCCAACCCGTACACGATCGTGATCGGGAGGATGGAAGAAGGCGCGACGCCGTGGAACCGCATTGCCGCGCGCTGGACGCCGTCGGTCGCGCACGAGCTGTCGGAGCTCAACATGCGCACACCGACCGATCTGCTGCCGGCGCTGCTCCTCGGACCCGCCGAGGTGGAGCGCATCACGCGCGACATCCCGCCGCACGTCGACGACCTGCCGTCCGTCGAATACGAAAGCGGCCGCCTCATCGACCGCAATCTCACCTGGCTCCAGACCTTCGCCCTGCTCACCCGAAACATGACGCCCCTCGGCGACGCGAACGCGGAGCAACGCCGCGCGCGGCTGATGTCCGCGTACGTGCGGTTCGTGCTGGACGTGGTGAAGCGCGAGCATGGAGCGGCGGGCTTTAGCCCGCCGAAACGTTCCGGCGGGCTAAAGCCCGCCGCTCCATAAATCTGGCCTCACCTTCGCAATTTATTGCGAGCATGTTGGCCTGGATTCTTGCTGCAACCATCCTCTCTGGTGATATCGAAGGGCTGCCCGCCGAGGCGCCGAAGAACGGGACCGTGATCACGGTCGATCTCTCGACGAATCAAGCGTATCTGTTTCGCGATGGGGAGCTGATCCGTAAGTCGCGCGCGGCGACGGGATCGGAAAAAGTGCTCAAGCACGGCCGCCGCGTCTGGTGGTTCCGCACGCCGCGCGGGCGCTACAGCGTGCTCGCGAAGATCAAGGACCCGATCTGGACGAAGCCGGACTGGGCGTTTGTCGAAGAAGGAAAGAAAGTCCCGCCGGCCGACTCACCGCTGCGCCAGGAAAAAGGCAAGCTCGGCAAGTACGCGCTCGACCTCGGCGAGCGGGTCATGATTCACGGCACGAACGAGCCCGCGAGCATCGGCAAGAAAGTCACCCATGGATGCATCCGTCTGCCGCACGACATGCTGTCCACGCTGTGGAAAGAAGCGGGCGTCGGCTCCGTGGTGTACATCTATGAGAGCCAGATCTCGGAGGCGGCGATGGGGTCAACGGGGTTGAATGATTTGACGATGACGCCAGAGGCGGCATCGTCATCCCGAACGCAGTGAGGGATCTGGGAGGGGGGCGCAGGATCTGGGTGGGGGCGCACTCCGCCCGCCGGATCCCTCGCTTTGCTCGGGATGACGTTCGCTTTGCGAACGTCACTTCCCCTTCAGCTTCGCCCTCTCCCGATCTTCGCGATCTTTCATCAGCACCGACACGATCAGATATACGGCTGCAACGGCGGCAATGAGGTAGCCGGCGACGGCGAGGCCGGGGTAGCCGAAGATCTGAAAGCTCGTCTGGACGCGCATCATCAGCGAGGACGAGATGAGCAGCGCGGCGATGACGACGCCGACCGTGATGCGGTTGGCGATCTTGTGAATGCCGCTGAGGAACTCCTCGGCCTGCGTGAGCTTGATGCCGAACGACAGCCTTCCCGCGGCGGTCATGTCGACGATCTCGCGCGCGCGATGCGGCAGGTCGAGCACGAACTGATTCAGATCGAGGAGCGCCGGATAGAAGTTGCGCGGATTGAATTTCTGGGCGAGCTTCTGTCCGATGAGCTGCTCCGCGTAGTCGCGGATCACGCGCTGCGGGTCGTACGCGGGATCGAGCTTCTTCGTGATGGCGTCGAGATGCAGCAGCGTTTTCGCCAGCATCGTCAGCTCCGGCGGCGCGACGAGATCGTTGTTGCTGGCGATCGAGACGACGTTGAAGATCAGCTGCCCGGTGTTGACGTTCGTCGCGTCGGCGTCGTGCACCGCGGCGACGATCGTGGAGATGTCGCGATTGAATTTCACGGCGTCGAACCGCTCGCGCACGTCCGACATCCGCACGCACGCATCCGCGACTTCCGCGCCGCGGTTCGCGGAGATGGCCAGCAGCAGCTTGATCACTTCATCCTGAAACTCGGAGCTGATGCGCGCGACCATGCCGAAGTCGAGCAGCACGATCTGCGGCCCGCTGTCCGCCTCACGGACGAAGACGTTGCCGGGATGCGGATCGCTGTGCCAGATGCCGTCGACGCAGATCTGCTTGAGGTACGCGCGCGTGAGCACGCCGGCCAGCTCGTCGTAGTTGCCTTCGACGAGCGCGAGCGGCGTGAGCTTCGAGACTTTGCGTCCCTTCACCAGCTCCATCGTCAGCACGCACGTCGACGTGTAGTCGTGAATGATCTCGGGGATGTAGAGCTGCGGAAACTGCTCGAGGTTGCGGCGCAGCGTCTCCGCGTTGCGCGCTTCCTGGAGGTAATTCAGCTCGCTGAACATCGCCATCTTGGCCTGCTCGATCGCGCCGACGAGGTTCATGCGGCGGCCGAGGTCGGTGTGGCGCTCGAGCTCCTGCGCGATGTCGGTGAAGACGTCGAGGTCTTTGTGCACCTGCTCGCGCACGTTCGGCCGCTGCACCTTGACGACGACATCCCTCCCGTCCCGCAACTGCGCCCGATGCACTTGCCCCAGCGACGCCGCGGCGAGGGGAGTGGAGTCGAATTCGGCGAACGCTTTCGAAATGCGGACGCCCAGTTGCTCCTCGACAATGCGCTCGACGTCGGCGAACGAGAACGGCGCCATGTTGTCCTGCAGCGCCTCAAGCTCGTTGATGTACTCCGGCGGCACGATGTCGGGCCGCGTGGAGAGAAGCTGCCCAAACTTGACGTACGTCGGCCCCATCCGCTGCAGCGACTCCGCGAACGCCTTCGCCCGCGCCGCCACATCCGGCTCGATCTCCGCCTCCTCGGGGCTGGGCGCAAAGAGGTCCTCCGCGGAAACAGTCAGCCGAAAGTCCTTCCGGCCGTACTTGGTGAAGAGCATGAGCAGATCGCGATACGCGCCGAGATTGCGAGGCTTGAGCATCAGGAAGGCGGACTGTGCAAGGTGGGCGCCTGCGGGCGTTTACGCGTTGCTCGTGATGATCGATTCGAACGCCGGCATCAGATCGCCCTGCCCGAGTGCCTGCTCGAGGAGCCGAAGAATCTCGCGAATCCGCACCGGATCCACGTCGCCGCCCCGTGCTCGCCAAAGGGCGCGAGCGTCTTCGATGTCCTTTGGCCGGCCGGCGAGAATTTTCGCGACGATCAAATCACTCAAATCAATGAGCGGTACGAGCGCACCGCCGATCTTCACTCGTTTCGACCGGCGAATGAATTCGTCTTCCAAGCCCGAACAGGCGAGCACGACGTCAAGGGGCATGGCGGTGGCGCGGTGGACGAATGGCATCACCCGTGTGCGCTCCACAAACTCGGCGTCATTGACGATGAGGTCGAACCCTGCCGCGCCCATCTCCTCCGCAAAACGCGACGGTTGTTCCGGGCGCAACTCGAGCGTGATGTCCACATCGGCGCTGAGTCGCGGAACTCCGTGAGCGATGACCGCCTGCGCTCCGAACAAGTACCAGCGTCCCCATCGATCGGCAGTCGATGCGAGCGCGGCCAAAAGCTCAACGGCCGCAGGCTGCATCGGCACGAGAGAAGATTCCTGCGAGCCGTACGTGAGCGGCCAGATCCTCGCGTCGCTCGCCGGCAGTCGGCCACGCGGGATTCTGGAGCAGCGCCTGACGGCGAAGTTCTTCCGCGATGCGGAATCCCTCGATCGGTCCCAACTGCGCGATCCGGTCGGCCCAGTACTCATCCTTCGCGCGCCGAACGGCATCCCAGTCGCGGGCGAGGAACTCGGCGATGCCGCTGCTGATCACGGTGGACATTATCTCGCGAACGGACGCCCTATGTTAGGATTCCCAGATTCTTCAGTAACCTTCCTCGAGGAGCACGAACACGCATGACCAATTACCGCACTCTCTTTACCTCGGAGTCTGTCACCGAGGGGCATCCTGACAAGATCGCGGACCAGATCTCGGACGCGATTCTCGACGCTGTTCTGGCCGAGGATCCGGTCGGGCGCGTGGCCTGCGAGACGCTGGTCACGACCGGCCTGGCCATGATCTCCGGCGAGATCACCACCAAGACGTACGTCGACTTCCCGTCTATCGTACGCAACACGATCCGCGAGATCGGCTACACGCGCGCCAAGTACGGCTTCGACAGCGAGACCTGCGCGGTCATCTCCTCGATCGATCCGCAGTCGCCCGACATCGCCCAGGGCGTCGACACCGGCGGCGCCGGCGATCAGGGGCTGATGTTCGGCTTCGCCGTCCGCGAGACGCCGGAGCTGATGCCGCTGCCGATTCAGCTCGCGCATCGCCTCGTGCGCCGCCTCACCGAGGTGCGCAAATCGGGCGAAGTCGACTTCCTCCGCCCGGACGGCAAGTCGCAGGTGACGATTGAGTACGAAGGAAAGCGCCCCGTTCGCGCGAGCGCGATCGTCGTCTCGACGCAGCATTCA
>DATFHJ010000115.1:0-2695 GCA_035248585.1 Thermoanaerobaculia bacterium | reverse complement strand
AAGACCCGCGCACTCGGCGTGACAACATTGCAGCGGCTGCCGTCCCTGCCCGACGTGCCGACCATCGACAGCACCGTCAAAGGCTACGAGGCGACCGCCTGGATCGGCTTCGGCGCCCCGCGCGGCACGCCGCCCGAGGTGATCGCAACCCTCAACAAGCAACTCAACGCCGCGCTCGGCGATCCGACCATCAAGAAGCGGCTGGCCGATCTTGGCGCAGCGGCCGGGAAGGACCTCGCCGCTGCGACCGCGGAGGCGGAGACGGCGCGCTTCGACGTCAACCATCTCCGCGACGCGCTGCGCATTCTCGGCGCGTTGCCGGAGAACGGGCACCACAACATTTCGACCGTTCGCCTCGTCGCGCCGATCAGTGGCGCGATCACGGAACGACTGGTGAATCCCGGCTCCGGCGTCGAAGCGGGCAAGCCGCTTTTCACCATCGCCAATCTCTCCACCGTTTGGGTGATCGCCAGCGTGCCCGAGGCGCAGGTGCCGATGCTCGCGACGGGGACGCACGCCGAAGTGCTGGCGGCGTCGCTCGGCAACGACGCGATCCGCGGCACGGTCGCGTACATCGATCCGGTGCTGAACGAAGCGACGCGCGCCGCTCGCGCGCGCATCGAAGTGCCGAACCCGAACGGCCGGTTGAAGGTGGGGACGTTCGTCGAAGTCTCGATCGCCAATGCGGCGACCGTCGAGCAAGCGCTCACGGTTGCCGATGAGGCGGTGCAGCGGGTGAAGGAGAAGGACGTCGTGTTCGTGCAGAGCGGCGAAAACACGTTCACGGCGCGGCCCGTCAGCTTAGGCGCGACGATCGACGGCCGCCGCGTCGTCGTCGCCGGTCTCACGTCCGGCGAGCGCGTCGCGACCAAAGGCAGCTTCACGCTGAAGTCGCAGTTGCTCAAGAGCGAGTTTGCGGAGGCGGACTGATGATCGACGGTCTCATTCGCTTCTCCGTCGCACAGCGTCTGCTCGTTCTCCTCTTCGTCGCAATCGTCGCGGGAGCGGGCATCTACAGCCTGCAGCACCTGCCGATCGACGCGGTGCCCGACGTGACGAACGTTCAGGTTCAGGTGCTCACAGCCGCGCCATCGCTCGCGCCGCTGGAGATCGAGCGTCAGATCACGTTCCCCGTGGAAGTGGCGATGTCGGGGCTGCCGGACATCGCGGAGATTCGCTCCATCTCCCGCTTCGGCCTATCGGTGGTGACGATCGTCTTTCACGACAACGTCGACACGTACTTCGCGCGGCAACTCGTGCTGGAACGCCTCGCCGCGGCGCGCGAGCAGATTCCCGAAGGCATCGGCTCGCCGGAAATGGGGCCGATCTCGACCGGCCTGGGCGAGATTTATCAATACGAACTGCGGCCGCAGGCCGGCAGCGGCTACGACGCAACATCGCTTCGCACCGTGCAGGACTGGATCGTTCGTCGCCAGCTCCTGGGCGTTCCCGGCGTGACGGAGGTCAACAGCTTCGGCGGGCGTGAGAAGCAGTATCAGGTGCAGCTCGATCCGGCCAAGCTGCAGTCGTACGGGCTCGCGCTGCGCGACGTGCTCGATGCCGTCATCCGCAACAACGCGAACGTCGGCGGCGCGTACATCGAGCACGGCTCCGAGCAATATCTGCTGCGCGGCATCGGGCTCGTCGAGTCGCCGAATGACATCGCAAACATCGTGGTCAAGACAGGCGATCACGGCGTGCCGGTGTACGTTCGCGACGTCGGCTCGGTGGTCGCCGGTTCCGCGGTGCGGCAAGGGGCGGTGACGGCGGACGGCAAGGGGGAGATCGTCGCCGGCATCGTCATGATGCTGAAGGGCGAGAACTCGCGCGCCGTCGTCGAGAACGTGAAGGCGCGCGTGCAGCAGGTGCGCAAGACGCTGCCGCCCGGCGTGCAGCTCGTGCCGTTCTACGACCGCACGGAGCTCGTCGACCGCACGATTCACACGGTGTCGAAAAACCTGCTCGAGGGGGCGGCGCTGGTGATCCTCGTGCTGCTCGTGCTCCTCCGCAACTGGCGCGCGTCGCTGCTCGTCGCGAGTGTCATTCCGCTGTCGATGCTGTTCGCGGCGATCTGCATGGTGGCGTTCCACGTTTCGGGAAATCTCATGAGTCTCGGCGCGCTCGACTTCGGCCTGATCGTCGACGGTGCGGTGATCATGGTGGAGAACGTCGTCCGCAAACGCGCCGAAGCGCAGCACGCGGGAAACGAAGAGTCGCCGGAACGGACGATCCTCGACGCGTGTATCGAAGTCGGCCGGCCGGTGGTGTTCGCCGTCATCATCATCACCATCGTCTATCTGCCGATCCTCAGCCTCACCGGCATCGAGGGGAAGATGTTCAAGCCGATGGCGCTGACGGTGATCTTCGCGCTGTTCGGCTCCCTCCTGCTGTCGCTGACCTACATCCCCGCGGCGATGACGTTCCTGCTGCGCGGCCACGTCCAAGAGAAGGAAAGCCCGATCATGCGGAAGGCGCGCGAGTGGTATGCGCCGGCGCTCGGGTGGACGATGTCGCGTCGCAGGACAGCGCTCGCCGTCTCCATCGCGCTCGTCGTTGCCAGTCTGCTCGTGTTCCCGTTCCTCGGGTCGGAGTTCATCCCGCGTCTCGACGAGGGAACGCTGGCGATGCAGATTCAACGGTTGCCGAGCGTGTCGCTCACCGAGTCGGTCAATATGTCGACGCGCGCGGAGAGCAT
>DATFHJ010000114.1:0-4397 GCA_035248585.1 Thermoanaerobaculia bacterium | reverse complement strand
CGCAACGTGCAGCCGTACTTTGATGCGGTGATGGGCGGCCGCGTCGATGCCAGCGGAATCACGCTGCGGCATCCGCGCGGCAGCACGATGCTGATCGACACGAGCACGGGCGGCGGACTGACGTCGCGCCACGAGCTGGTGCACGATCTCCTGCATCGCGACAACCTCCCGCTCCCGCTCTGGGTCGAGGAAGGCCTCGCCGAGTACTACAGCAATGCCGGACAGCCGGTGGTCAAGCACGTGTCGCGAATCCGAGGACGGCTGCGCATGCCGCTGGACGTGATGTTCGCGGCGAACGCCAACGATCCGCGCGCGTGGACGTTCGACTATTACGCGCAGAGCTGGGCCGCCGTGACGACGCTGATGCGCCGGGACCGGAAAGCATTTTTCGACTTCCTCGGCGATCTCGATCGCGGCGTCGAGACGTCCGCGGCGCTGCGCGAGCGCTATCGTTTTTCGACCCGCGATCTCGAGACCGCGATGCGCAAAGCCGGAGCGCCCGCGGCGTCCTTGCTCAGTTTCAGCGCACCGGCCGTCGCGATGGAAATCAAGCCGATGACGCGCGCCGAGCTGCTGGGCGAGCTGGCCGAGTTGCTTTCGCGCGTGCAGGGACGCGAAGGCGAAGCCGAGCGGCATTTCCGCGCGGCCATCGATACCGACTCGTCCAACGGCGCGATCCATCTCGCCTACTCCGAACTGCTCCTCGCACTCGCCAATCGCGCGGTCGATGCGCGCGTGGAAGCGCAGTGCGCGATCGACCACAACGTACCGAACGAGCCCCGCGCGCTGGCGGTGATCGGGATGAGCTACCTCGCCGCCAACGACGCCTTGACCGCGCGCACCTACCTCGAGCGCGCCCACACCGGCGCGCCCGACTGGATCGACATCCTCTATCCGCTGTTCGGCATCTATGTCGATGCCGGCGAGCGCGAGCTGGCCGACGGGATCTTCGCCCGCATTGCCGCCACACCGCGCGCCAATCAGGCCCGGCAGCGCTACCTCGACATCGACATCCCGCGCGCTGACGCCCTTGCGCGCGAAGGCAAGCTCCTCGAAGCCGCGAAGATCCTGCGCGACCTCGCCACGAAGATGCCGGAGAAAACGCGCGTCAATCTCGAGTCGCAGGCCGCGCGGCTGGAGAACATCGCCGCGTCGCCGCAGCAATAGCGAGCGCGTCCCGCGCGTTGTCTCCTCTCGGATGCGCACCTGTTCTCTCCACGACCTCCATCTCGTCACCTACGAAAACGGGATGAGGCTCCAGCAGAAACTGGTCGAAATGCGGCAGCGCGAGGAGATCGACGATCAGCTGCTGCTCCTCGAGCATCCCCCCGTCATCACCCTCGGACGCGGTGGCGATACGAGCAATCTCCTCGCGACGCCGCAGGCGCTCGAATCGAACGGCGTCCGCTTCTACGAGACCACGCGCGGCGGCGACATCACCTATCACGGTCCCGGCCAGATCGTCGGCTATCCGGTCCTGCACCTCGGCGAGGGCAACCGCGACATCCGCAAGTACGTCACGCGCCTCGAGGAAGTGCTCATCCGCACCGTCGCCGAGTACGGCATCACCGCCGCGCGTATCGAGGGCAAGCGCGGGATCTGGGTCGGCACGAACAAGATCGCCGCGATCGGCGTGCGCATCGCCCGCTGGGTCACCTCGCACGGCTGGGCGCTCAATGTCTCGACGAACCTCGAGCACTTCCGCCTCATCACGCCGTGCGGCATTCACGGCATGGGCGTGACGTCGATCGAGCGCGAGACCGGCCGGCCCGTGCCGCTGGCCGACGTGCGGGCCGTGCTGACCGCGAAATTCGCCGAAGTCTTCGAGCGCGACCTCGTGCCGCGCGCGGAAACGATCCGCCTCGTGAAAGTGCTCGTACACGACGGCGACCGCGTCCTGCTCCTCCACCGCCGCCCCGAGCGCGGCAACAACTGGCAACCGATCACCGGCTCGATGGAAGCGGGCGAATCGCCGATCGACGCCGCGCGCCGCGAGTTGCGCGAAGAAACGGGACAGAACGGTGAGCCCGAGCCGCTCGAGCTCGTGCAATCGTTCATGATCGACTCGCAGTTCCTCGCCGCGCAGCATCCCGCGCCGATCATCGCCAGCGAGATCGCCTACGCCGCGGCGCTCGACTCGCGCATCCCCATCCGCCTCGACACGCTCGAGCACGACGCCTGCGGCTGGTTTACGTTCGGCGAGGCGTATGAAAGGATTCGCTGGACCGACGATCGCGAAGCACTCGATCGATTGCAGTCCCGCGTCGCCATCGCATGACTCCCGTCAATAAACGCGCAGGCATCCGTCCCGAGTGGCTCAAAGTCCGCGTGCCGGGCGACCTCGCGTCGCTGCCGGTGTCGCGGCTGATCAACGACCTCGGGCTCAACACGGTCTGCCAGGAAGCGCGCTGCCCGAACATCTTCGAATGCTGGGGAGCCGGCACCGCGACGTTCATGGTCCTCGGCGAGATCTGCACGCGCCGCTGCACGTTCTGCGCGGTGGGCCGCGGAACGCCGTTGATCGCGGATGACGATGAACCGCGCCGCGTCGCCGAGGCCGTGGAGAAGATGCGCGTGAAGCACGCCGTGATCACGATGGTGAATCGCGACGACATGCCGGACGGCGGCGCGTTGCACGTCGCGGAGACCGTACGCGCGGTGCGCGAGCGGACGGGGGCCGCGGTCGAGGTGCTGATCTCCGATCTCGAAGGCAATCGCGATGCGCTCCGCGTCGTCCTCGCCTCGCGGCCGGAAGTGCTCGCGCACAACATCGAGACCGTGCCGCGGCTCTATCCGGCCGTGCGTCCCGTCGCAAAGTATCCGCGCTCGCTCGACATTCTCCGCTGGGCCTCGGGCGACGGTGCGATGACGAAGTCGAGTCTCATGCTTGGCCTCGGCGAGACGGAAGACGAGATTCTGGAGGTTGCGCGCGACCTCCGCGACGCGGGCGTGGCCATCTTCACGATGGGCCAATACCTCGCCCCGACGGAGCGCCATCATCCCGTGCGCCGCTATTACACGCCGGACGAATTCGCCGCGTTAGGCGCGGCGGCGAAGGCGCTCGGGTTCCATCACGTCGAAAGCGCGCCGCTGGTGCGCAGCTCGTACATGGCGCATCGTGCGATCGTGGAGCGGCGGGCTTCAGCCCGGGATTCTGCTCCGGCGGGCTAAAGCCCGCCGCTCCACCTCTCAAGTACAATCCCGCGGTGCCCCGCGTGACTTTCGCAGATCAAAACAAATCGGGCGAATTTCCCGCGGGCAAAACGCTGTTATCGGCCGCACTCGAGCTCGGCGTCGTCATCAGCCACGTCTGCGGCGGCGACGGCGCGTGCGGGACTTGCAGAGTGGAAGTGCTGCAGGGCCGGGACAGCCTGACGCCGCCCACGCCCGACGAGACGTACAAAGAGCTCGAAGAACCGCACCGGCTCAGCTGTCAGGCGAAACTGGTGAATGATGTTGTTGTGAATGTTGCGAAGATCGAATAGAGGTATCGCATGACTGCAGTCGACACGACCACCACCTCCCTCGCCGATCAGGATATGGCGCTGCTGTTCCAGTACACGGTCGAGGCGTACAAGACGTTCCAGAAGCTCGCCGAGAATCTGCCGAACCCGATGACGCGGATGATCTTCGCGCAGTTCGCGGGCGACGAGCGCGGCAACCGCGATCTGATCGAGATGAAGATCTCTTCGATCGGGCACGGACGCGTACGCGTCACGCTCGGCTCCGACATGATCTTCAACGACATCCTCGAGGGAGAGCTGTCGTATCGCGAGGCCTCGGAGTTCCTGATCGCGCGCGAGCGGACGATGCAACGCAAGCTGCGCGAGCTCCTCGGCACGTCCGGCGCCTCCGACAAGAACCTGCTCATCTATCTCGAAACCGTCAAACGCGCGCACATCGTCGAGCTCGAGCGCGAGCTCGAGCTGATCAAGCTCGACAACGACTGGTGGAAACGCGAAGACGCCGAATATCGCATCGTCCACGGCACTCCCCCGGCATGAACCTCTCCTTCACTCCCGAAGCCGCCTCGCACCTCGAGCGCGATCTCGACGGCCGTTTGCTCCGCATCGCCTTCACCACCGGCTGCGGCGGCTCCGGCTATCGCCTCGCCTACGCCTCCGATCCAGCCGACGGCGACGAAGTGCTCGAGCGCGACGGAATCCGCGTCGCCCTCGACACCATGTCCGCCTCGCGCCTCGACGGCGCCGTGATCGAGTACGACGAAGAAGAGGATGGATACCTGCTCGATCATCCCGACGCCGTGACCGCGGTCTGGTGCGGATGAAGCGACTCGCGGTCGTCGTGCTCCTGCTCGCCTGCCAGCGCCAGGCGCCGCCCGCGCCGGCTCCCCAACCCGCACAACCAACCATGCCCTCCACGCTCCACGTTCTCAC
>DATFHJ010000113.1:0-9805 GCA_035248585.1 Thermoanaerobaculia bacterium | reverse complement strand
TTCAGATAAGCGCGCGCCTCGTCGAGCCGGCCGAGGTTCATGCAGCAGTCGGCGCAGTTGTAGTCGCTCCAGGCGAGGTTCGACTCGTCGCCGAGCGCGACGTAGACCTCGCGCGCCTGTCGGAACAACTCGAGCGAGCGGTCGAGCTGCCCGCGGATGCCCTCCACCGCCCCGAGCCCCCACAGCGACGCCGCCTCGGTGGCGAGGTTGGCGGACTTGGACTGAAGATCGAGCGCCTCCTGAAACGCGTTCGCCGCCTCCTCCGGCTGTCGCGCCTGCAGGTGAATCCCTCCCATCTGATTGAGCGCATTCATCCGCCCGACGTCATCGTCGCCGCAGAGATCGACCAGCTCCGCCATCGCGCCGGTCGCCTCGTCGAACCGCGACGTCGCCGCCAACGACGCGGCGCGGAAGTACAGCGCGGGGAAGCGGTGATCGAGGGACAGCTCCGGCGGCAGCATGCCGGCCTCCCGCTCGACCTCGGCATGCCGGCCGAGGCGGAAGAGCGCCTTCAGCCGCTGCACGGCGACTCCCGGAGAAAGAAAGGCCTCTCCGGTCAGAACCTCCTCGTACAGCGCGTACTGCAACAGGACCGTATCGAGCAACTCGCGCCGGCGCGCGGGAGAGTCGAAGTGCGCGGCGATGTAATCCGCGACGGTGTAGGGCGTAGCGGGCGGACCGCTCGCTGGCTCGACACCGAGCCGCTGTGCGACGCGGCGCAGCACGCCGTCGATGCGTCCGGAGAAGCAGCGCAGCGGCAGTGCCACGAACGCCTTCACGTTCGGCTGCAGTTCCTCGGCCGCGACTTCCACCGGCTCCTCGGGCGATGGCGCCCAGTCGAACCAGAGCAGGTGCCGCGGATGCGACGAGAGCAGCAGCGGCGTGACGTCGAAGTCGTCCGAGCCGGAGTAGCCGAGGACGACCACCGTGCGGTCATCCAGCAGTGAGCACAGGAGCCGCCGCAGGTTCGGCAACAGCGCGAAGCCACGATTGGTGCGGCTCAGCGCCGCGACAGACATGACGAGCAGCGAGCGCGGCTCACCGCCGAGCGCATTCGTTCCGTGAGGCTTACAGAGTAGGCCGTCCGGCGCAGGCAAACGGGCGAGATCCGAGCCGGTGAAGACGACGCGTGCGCGTCCGCCGCCGGCCAGCTCGATCGCGTTGTCGAAGTTGGTCGTGATCGCGGCGCCGTCCGCGCGCAGCAGCGCGGCGATAGCGGAGTGCGTCGCGTTGAACGTGGTCGTGTCGAAGATGCGGCCGACGTCGAAGTCGCGGTCGCCGCTCTTCGCGATCTCCTCGATGAGCGCCTCGAACCGCGGCGCCGGCGTGCGCCGGCTGCGCTGCAGCACCTCCTCCGTGACCTCCGGAGACGCGCCGCATTCCGCGAGCAATTCCGACAGAAAGCGGGCCACGGTCGGCAGCGACGTCGGCGGCGGCAGAGAGATGCCCGCGCCGCAGAGAATCGTCACCGACTCCGCGCCATCGCGAAGGATTTCGTCCGCGAGATCCATTCACTTCGCCTCGAGCCCGTGGGTTGACAGCAGCCCCGAGCTCCTCGCTCGTGGCGTCGCAGCACATGCACTCAGAACTTTACGCGGGCCGGGCTCCACGCGCACCACGATGTGACCGCCAACCGTTTGGTAAACTCGCACCAGATTCGCGAGGTCCCAATATGCAAAATCGCCCGGCGCGTCACGCGCGCTCGTTGCTCCTGCTCTCCTGCGCAATCACGGCGTCCCTGTCCGCACAACCGTTCACGCGCTACACGCCGCCGCGGGCGGAGACGAAGGGATGGCCGATTCATGCGGCCGCGCATCCGAATCCATCGGCCGCGTATACGTGGATGAACGTGATCCTCGAGACGTCGGCGCGGCGCGTCGATCGCGTCGGCGCGCGGCCGACCATCATCGCGCGGGAGATGATGATCTCCACCACCGCGATGTTCGATGCGTGGGCGTGCTATGACGACAAGGCGGTCGGCACGCGGCTGGGCGGGAAGCTTCGCCGCCCGGGCGCGGAGCGGACGAACGAGAACAAGGCGAAGGCGATGGGATACGCCATCACGCGCACGCTCGAGGATCTCTTCCCCGAGGACATCGCGTGGATCCGCGAGCGCGTCGCGAAGATGGGGGTCGATCCCGCGAACACAACGACCGATCCTTCGACGCCGGCCGGCGTCGGCAACGCGGTGGCCGCGGCGATCATCGCCTACCGGCACGCTGACGGCGCGAACCAGCTCGGCGACGAGATCGGCAGCAACGGTAAGCCGTACTCCGACTACACGATGTACAAGCCGGTGCGCGGCGAAAAAGAGGAACAGGATCCGGCGCACTGGAAGCCGATTCCGTTCAGCGACGGCAAGGGCGGCACGATCCAGCCGGGCTTCCTCACGCCGCACTGGTACCGCGTAAAGTCGGTCGGGCTCGAGCGCAACGACCAGTTCCGCGGCGAGGGACCGCCGGCGCCCGGCTCCGAGCAGTTCAAGCGCGAAGTGGAAGAAGTGATCGATGCCAATGCCTCGCTGACGCTGGAACAAAAAGCGCTCGTCGAGTTCATGCGCGACGGCCCGCGCTCGACCGGGCAATCGGGTCACTGGCTGTTGTTCGCCGAGGATCTGTCGCGCCGCGATCGCTACGACCTCGATCAGGACGTAAAGCTTTTCTTCTCCATCGCGAACGTCGCGCACGATGCGTTCATCTCGTGCTGGGAGACGAAGCGCTTCTTCGACTCCTCGCGCCCGTACTGGTACGTGCGCTGGAACCGCAAGGGAGAGATGGTGCGCGGCTACGCCGGTCCGGGCCAGGGCTTCAAGAACATCCCCGCCGAGCAGTGGCATCCGTACTCGCCCGATTCGTTCGTGACGCCGCCGTTCCCCGGCTACACGTCGGGGCATGCGACGGTCAGCGGCGCGTCCGCGAAGATCCTCGAGCTCTTCAGCGGCAGCGATCGTTTCGAGTTCGTGGCGAAGAAGATCGCGGGCGAGCTGACGGAGCCGAACATCGCCACGTCGCAGATGCAGTCGATCGAAGGCGTGGCGGCGAAGGACGTCGCCGCGACGGCGGCGATCGACCTCGTGCTGCCGACCTTCTCGGCGACCGCGGAGATGGCGGCGGAGTCGCGCCTCCTCGGCGGATATCACATCCGCTCGGACAACCAGGACGGCCTCACTCTCGGCCGCAAGCTCGCGGCGTTCGTGTTCCCGCGCTACAAGGCCTATTGGGAGGGGACGGCGCCGGCGCCGAAGTAACGCAACTCGCGCGCGTGAGCTCTGCCAGGCGCTGAACGCGACGCGCGCAGCGGAATCAGATGGCGCCGGCAGATCCTGCGCGATTTGTTCGGAGCCGGAGGCGATTCGGTGTGGATGCAGCCGCCGTTTTTCTGCGACTACGATGATCGCGCCGCCGGCAATCCGTGCCGCGTCCTTCGCGACATCACCGAGTGAAACTCGGGGTAGGGATTCGGTCTTCGCCAGTCTCTCCTCATCCGAAGAGAAGGGGGGGACCATGAATACGACCAATCCGAAAATCAGCAGCTCGACCAGCGTGCATCAGATGCTCCTGGACATGCCGAAGGAAAACCCCGGCAAGTTCACGGTGGTGGGAACGATCGCGGTGCCGAACTGGGGCGGAATCAACGACATCAGCAACCACTTCCAGGGAATCGCGCCGCTGAACGGCGTCGTCGCGATCACTGGGCAGATCAGCGCCAGCGCGAGCTCGTGGTGGTGCGCGTCGTTCGTCGAGTCGGGAGATCCGGCCACCGTCACCGCGGTCTTCGGCACGGGCTACTACGACCATGCCGGCGGGATTCAGCGCCTCGGCGATCTCCTGCCCGTGCCGCTGGAGAACGACCGCGGCGAGGCCACCGTCGCGTTCTACGACGTCCGCACCTCGTCGCCACAGCTGCTGTACGAGGTCCACCTCGGCGGAAAAGCTTCCGCGGTCGCCATCACGAACTATCGCGACTCCGCGGGCGTCGAGCAGGCCATGCTGCTCATCTACCGCTACGACCCGAAGTCGTTCTATGCCTATCGCGCGCCGGTCGACAAGCTCGGTGACAAGGAGAGCCCCTGGGAGTTCATCAAGGAGACCCGGAACATCGAGCACGAGGACGACGATCAGTACCAGTGCTTTGCGCTCGTCACCGAGCAAACGTCCTCGGGCGACCGCGTCGTGCTCCTCGGCTTCCGCGAAGACGAGGAAGTTGTCCGCTACTATGTCGAGACGGGATCCAGCACCTTCGGAGACATCAGCGTGATCCAGTGGACCTACGTCGACTGGAGCGGCTCGCAGTGGCGCAACGGCGTCGGATTGCAGATCTGCAGCCCGACGAAAATCCGCCTCTTCGGCTGCGACGCCGATCCGAAGGGAGACAGCGACGATTACGAGTTCCCGATTTATTACTGGGGGTAAGCATGGCCGGAAACTCATGGTCCATCAAAATCGTGAAAGGGAAACCCTGCACCTTCGAGCCTGACGTCTATTGCCCGCCCGGAACGCCGAAGCCGTCGGTGCTGACGGCGCAGGTCAACGATTCGATTTCGTGGGACAACCAGACCAGCGTGGCCCATCAGATCTGCAGCGGCCAGGGGACGAAGAAAACGGAGCTGACGAATCGCATCCCGAAGTACGGCTCGTCGGACGCCTATTCGCCGCAGGCAGCCGGCACCGTCAACTACTACTGCAGCCTGCACGACGGCGAGAACGGGACGATCGAGGTGAAGAAGTGAAGCGCGCGTTTCTGATTGCAATCTTCCTCGCCTTGCCGCTCGCGGCACAGACCACGATCAAGTGCGGTACGCAGATGTACGGGCAGCCGCTGATGCCGATTCCGGAGATCGAGTCGGTCGACCACGTGCTGCGCGGCTCGCTCTACACCGTCTCGGAGATGCAGCAGCTGCCGGCGCCCACGGCGACGATCAGCAGCCCGGACTGCGTTCCGCAGTGGGTGCGCGCGTATCGGCTCGAGGCGCCGAAGAATTGGAATCCATCGGCCGACGATCTCAAGGACCCGCTGCCCGGGCCGACTCTGCGCGCGCAGGTCGGCGACGTCGTCCAGCTCTCGTTCTTCAACGTCATCGACGCGAACAAGTTCCCCGGCGTCGACGACGGCAAGTGCGACGAGACGAACCAGGGCAAGACCTATCCCGGCACCTTCGACAAGTATCCGGACTGCTTCGCCGGCTCCGTGTATACGAACATGCATTACCACGGCACGCACACGAATCCGAACACGACCGGAGACAACGTCTTCCTGCAGATCAAGCCGTTCCCGCGCAAGAACAACGCGAAGCGCGAGCCGGAGATGAACGAGAAGGCGATCCGCACCGCGTTCGACAAGTTCTTCGACCAGTGCACGGCCAAGCTGCTGAACGATCCCCACCCCACGGAGTGGCCGCGGCGCTGGCGCGATCTGCCGGAGTCGACGCGCAAGGCGCTGCTCGATCCGGTGAAAAAGAACAAGCCGGAGTGGTACGACATCGATCAGGAGATGATCAGCCAGGGCAACTGGCCGCAGTACTTCGTCGGCGCGTATCCGTACTGCTTCAAGCTGCCAAAGTACGAAGCGTCGAACGCGACGACGACCGCGGCGGCGGACGTGCGCACGCCGCACACGCACGGCAAAGGCACGGCCGAAGTCGACGAGGCGGCCGCGCCGAGCCGTCCGCTGCTCATGGGGCAGGCGCCGGGCACGCACTGGTATCACGCGCACAAACACGGCTCGACGACGATCAACGTCTCGAACGGCATGACCGGCGCGTTCATCATCGAAGGGCAGTACGACAAGGAGCTCAACGACGCCTACGGCCAGGGCTTCACCCGAAAGATTCCGCCGATCGTGGTCAACCAGCTCGGCACCGCGCCGGGCCTCAGCGTCGGGGCGTTCCTCGGTCCCGGCCCGAACTTCTCCGTCAACGGCCGCATTCAGCCTCGCATCAAAATGCCCGGCAAATCGGTGGCCCTCTGGCGCATCGTCAACTCCGCCAGCCGCGCCGGCATGTACTTCCTGCCGCCGACGAGTCTGCAGTGGAAGCAGCTCGCGCAGGACGGCGTGCAGTTCAATGACGCGAACTATCACGCCAACACGAATCATGCGTTCACGCTGATGTCCGGCAACCGCGCCGACCTGCTGGTCAAGGCGCCGGCCTACAACGCGGCGGCGGGCGCGAACAACCTCTATCCGGTGCTGGTCTACAACACCGTCGACCCGAGCGACCGGCCGCCGGCGCGTCCCTATTTCCCCTCAGCGACGCTGCTGAATGTCGAAGTCACGGACGACGGTCCGGAGATGCAGTTCCTCGCGCACGCGCCGTCGTTCCCGCCGTTCCTCAAGGACATCAAGGACAAAGACGTCACCGGCTGGAAGGTGCTGAAGTTCGCGACGAAGGCCGGCACGCCGTCGCCGCAGCAGCAGACGATCGACGGGAAGCAGTTCGACGGCGAGGTCGGCGCGGTCGTGCTCCTGAACCGCACCGAGGAGTGGAAAGTCGTCAATGAGACCTACCCGCCCTCGACCGGGCCGATGATCTCGCATCCGTTTCACATTCACATCAACCCGTTCCAGATCACGGAGCTCTTCGATCCGAACGCCGTGCTGTCCACGTCAAACCTCCCCGGAACCGTCACCGTCGCGACGCCGGAGAACGGACCGACGACGGTGACGGGCAGCGAGGAGACGGACTTTACGCGCGACTTCCGCGTCGGCGACTGGATCTGGATCAACGGCAAGGCCGACACCGGCCCGCCCGCGGCCCCTCCAGGCATCGTGCTGTCGATCATCGACGCCCATCACCTGACGATCGACACGAACAAAGAGGTGAAGGCCGCGTCGCCCTATCAAATCGCACTGCCGCTCTACACGATCGACGCGAACGGCGCGCTGCCGGGCCAGTGCGTCATCGATCCCAATGATCCGAAGCCGTGCACGAAACCGGCGTCGACGAACCTGATCTGGTGGGACACGTTCGCGATTCCCTCGGGCAACAACTTCTACAACGCCACGACGAAGACCTGGACGCTCGTGCCCGGCCACTTCCGGATGCGCAGCAACTTCGTCGACTACGCGGGCTATTACGTCCTGCACTGCCACATCCTCGCGCACGAGGATCGCGGGATGATGACGGTGGTGGAGGTGGCGCCGCTGCAGACGCCGTTCTCGCATCACTAGACCAAGTGGAGGACAGGCAATCCTGCCTGTCCTCGTCTCATCGCTTCGCTCAGGACAGGCAGGAGTGCCTGTCCTCCACCTTCGCCGTCACTTCACTTCCGGGCAATACTCGAACCCCCGCGCCTTCTCCCGCCGCGCCAGCGGCGAGGGGTCGCGCGGGAAGATGCCGAGCTTCACCAGCTGCGGGCGGAACTCGTAACGGATGCGCACCGTCTCGATGGGATGCGGGTCGAGGTCGATCGAGACGCTCGTGACGTCGTGGCGCGTGCGGTCGCCCATGCCCGTGGCGGCGTAGTCGTCGGACTCGCGCATGGCGGAAGGCGGAGGCGCCTCGGCGGCGGAGTGCTCTTCGTCCCGCGGCTTCGCGCGAGATTCGCCGCCTTGATAACGCGGCGTGCGCTCGCGGTAGAAGATCGCTTCGATCACGCCGAGGTTTTGGGTCTGGCCGAGGGCGGCCCCGTAGGACTGGCGCTCGCCGGTGAAGACGAAGCGGCGGGCGCTGCTGTCGCTCACCTGCCAGCCGTCGATGTCGACGGTCTCGTAGGGATCGAGCACCCACTTCGCGGCATTCCATCCGCTCGTGTGCTTCGCATCGATCGTGTTCAGGCCGTCGACGGACAACGCCACCGCGACGCGCACGCCCGTCGGGTTCGTGATGCGCAGCGTGTAATTGCGGCCGCGAATCGCCTCGACGTAGGTCGTGCCGTTCGCGAAGTATTCGGGACGCTCGAGTCCGCCGGTGATGACGGAAATGTCCGCACGGGACGCGACCGGCAGCAGAGCGAGAGTGACGGCGAGCAGGGTCTTTCGCATGACAGATCTCCTTGCCAGTAAGACGCCGGCAGCGCGAGAAAGAAAACTGCTACTATCGGGGCCTCGCAACGTAGTGGGAGCTGCCGGCGGCGGAAAGCCCGCAAGCCGGTGGCATTTTCATCAACCCTCAACTGAAGGAGATTCCGCACTGATGAAGAGACCTCTCGCTTTTCTGGTTGCGGCCCTGCTGGTTCTCACCACAGGCGCTGCCCTCGCCGACGTACGGCCGTCCAAGACGCTCGAGACCGGCCAGGAGCCGTTCGATCGCGTCGCGCACTTCAGACAGATGACCGATCTGCAGCATCGTCTGAGCAACGTGATGGTCGAGCTCGCGGTCAAGGCGCCGCTGGTGGTCGCCGTCAGCGCCGATGAGATTCGCGCGGTGCGCGACGGCATGGCCATCGAGAAAAAGATGCGCGTGGGCGTAGTGAAAGAGCTGGCGGTTCCGATGGCATTCTCGCGCGAGGAGATCGTTCCGTTTCGCGCGGCGCTGCATCAGGAATTCGGCGCCGTTCGCGGCGCGGCCGGCGGCGCGTTCCACTGGACCGGCGTGGTCCGGTCCCCGGAGGCTTCGGCGGTCCGCATTCATCTGACGGACGTCGATCTGCCGGAAGGCGCCGAGCTGTACGTGCAGGCGAGCAACGGAATGGCCTTCGGTCCGTACACGGGCAAGGGTCCGAACGGAACGGGAGACTTCTGGACGAATACCGTCGCGGGCGCGGAGATCGTGCTGCAGCTGAACGCGGGCGGAGCCGGAAATCCTCGCTTCACCGTCGCCGGCGTCGGCCACATGACCTCGGAGTTCGCGATGTCGCGCGTTCTCGCGCCGGTCACGAACGCGGCGAATACGAAGCCGTGCTCGTTCAACGCCGACTGCACCGTGGACGCGGCCTGCGTCTCGACGAATGCGGCGGTCAACACCGCGCGCGACGCGGTCGCGCACATCCTCTTCGCGTCGGGCGCGTATCTCTACATCTGCAGCGGCGGTCTCATCGCCGACTCCGATACCGCCACGCGCGTCCCGTACTTCATGACCGCGAATCACTGCATCAGCCGCGCGAGTGAAGCGAGCAGCATGGAAACGTTCTTCTTCTACCGCGCGTCGTCGTGCGGCGCCTGCCCCGACCCGGGCTCGGCCAGCACCACCGGTTCGTCGCTCGTCGCGGGCAGCAAGACCAGCGACTTCACGTTGCTGCGTCTCAGCCAGGCGGCTCCGACCGCCGCCGCGTTCCTGGGCTGGAGCTCGACGCCGATCGCGAACACCAACGGCGCGGCGCTGTATCGCCTCAGCCATCCGAAGGGATCGCCGCAGGCGTACTCCGAGCACGTCGTCGATACGACGAAAGGCACCTGCCGCACCTGGCCGCGCGGGAACTGGATCTACAGCCGCGACATCCTCGGCGCGACCGAAGGCGGCAGCAGCGGATCGTCCGTGGTCAATGGTCAGGGACAGTTCGTCGGCCAGCTCTCGGGCGGCTGCGGCACGAACGTGAATGACGTCTGCGACGCGCAGAACAACGCCACCGTCGACGGCGCGTTCGCCGCGTATTTCAGCTCCGTGCAGCAATACCTCGGCGCGGGCGGCGGCGGCGGCGGATGCACCGACGCGGACGGCGACGGCGTGTGCGCGGCGCAGGACTGCAACGACAACAACAAGGACGTCTATCCGGGCCACAGCGAGAAGGGCAAGTTCGCCCATGATGGTCTGGACAACGACTGCAACGGAACCGTCGACGGCTAACCGCCCGGCACGGTGTTGCATCAGGAAGCCACCCGGAGATCCGGGTGGCTTTTTTGTATGGAGCGGCGGGCTTTAGCCCGCCGT
>DATFHJ010000112.1:0-3952 GCA_035248585.1 Thermoanaerobaculia bacterium | reverse complement strand
CATTCGTCGACGGCGTGAGGTCGTTCGCGACCGGCGGCGTGTTGCAGGTCAGCAGCGCGGAAACGCCGCTCGGCAGCGACGGCGCCGCGGGGGAGCAGGTGCCGGTGTGCGTCTCGGGGAAGACGCTGGTCGCCGTTCCGTTGACCGGGAACGACGAGCCGGTGGTGTCGACGGTGCCGCAGGCGGTGAGCACGATCGTGCCCTGGTCGGCGAGGGCGATGCCGGACGTCGAGCCGACCGGGCGGACATCGCCGGAGCCGCTGGTCCAGATCACATCCTCGGAGTACGACCGCGCGGTGATCGAGCCGCCGGCGCGGCTGGAGTTGTTGGAGCTGTAGTCGCCCGATGCGTCGATGACGGCGGTGTTGAGATTCACGTCGCCTTTGGCGGAGAGCTCGACCGTGCCGCCCTGATCGCCGGCGAGGGTGTTGCCGACGTCGATCGCCTTCGCCGATGCCGTGATGGCGTCATCGGTCGACAGCACGCGAATCAGCCCGCCGTCGCTCTTCGAGCTGCCGGCGATGGAGCTGACGGCAAAGAGCGATCCGCTGGTGGATGCACCGAGGATTTGAATGTCCTCGCGGGCGAAGAGGTCGACGCCTTTGGTGATGGCGCTGCCAGTCGGCGCGTCGGCGCGGACGCGGCCCATGCGCGTGCCGCTCGCGCCGAGGTCGCGCGAGTCGACGAGGAGCGACTTGCCGGAGCGGATCGTGACTTTGGCGGCCGACTCCTTGAGCGAGAGCGCGGCCACGAGCCCGCGCACTTCGACGCCGCAGCCATTGATGGTGACGCCGCCGGTGCCGCTCTGATCGCCCTGCGAGATGACGTTGGCGTTCGCGCTGATCACGACGCCGGACTCGACGTACGTCGTCGAGCTGATGCTGATCGCGCCGCCGATCTGATTGTTCTTCCCGCCGTCGAGCGCCGCGCCGGTGAGGCGCGTGGAAAGAAGCGTGCGGCTCGGGCCGGAGTAGACATTGCCGTCGACGGTGACGGTGCCGCCGGCGGCGATGGTGATGTTGCCGCCGGTCGCGTTCGCGCTGCCGGCATCGATGGTCGTGCCGGAGGCGAGGGTGACGGTGCCGGTCACGGTGATGCTGATCGCGCCGCCATTCGTTCCGTTCCCGGAGGTCGAGGCGGCGGAGACGATGGCCGTGCCGTTCAAGGCGAGATTGCCGCCGACGGTGAGCGTGATCGCGCCGCCGTTGCCGCCGGCGGTGCGATTCTCGGCGTACAGCGCGCCGCCGCTGTTGATCGTCAGATTGCCGCTGACGGCAAAGGCCATGGGACAGCCGCTGTTGCTGTTCACGCCTTCGTCGTTGCAGTTGACCGTGCCGTTGACGACGAGATTGCCGTCGCTGACGGTGAAGACGCCGTTGGCGGTGCCGTCGTGATCGGAGCTCGATCCGTCCAGCGAGGCGAAGGTCTGTGTGCCGCTGATGGTGATGTCGTGGGCGAAGAGGGCCGGCGTGGACAGAAGAAGGGCCAGGAGCAGAAACACATGCAGGAAAACATGCCGCGACGGAGATCGCATAGCGAAGCTACCTCCCAAAACTGCGCAAATTGTTAGGTTTTAGCGGGGGACTCTCTCGATGACTTGCAGGTAATCTAACGCTGACGCCGGTCACCGGGCAACGGCCGACTTCGAGAATTTACGGACTTTACAAAGTAGGATCTCGGCGATGAAGTGCGTGATCCAGCGCGTGCGCCGCGCCTCGGTCTCCGTCGGCAACGAGCTCGTCTCCGAGATTCAAACCGGCATGCTGGTCCTCGGCGCCGTCGAGAAAGGCGACAGCGAGCAGACGATGCTCGAGGCGGCGAAAAAGATCCGCGAGCTGCGCATCTTCAGCGACGAGGCGGGGAAGATGAATCGCGATGTGAAGGAAGCCGGCGGCGCGATCCTGGCCGTGTCGCAGTTCACCCTCGCCGGATCGATCGCCCGCGGCCGCCGCCCGAGCTTCGACAACGCCGAGGAGCCGGAACGCGCGCGAGCGCTCTTCGAGCTCTTCACGCGGGAGCTCGGCGCAAGCGGCGTCGAAGTGAAGACGGGACGGTTCCGGGAGATGATGATCGTGGCGCTGGAGAACGACGGGCCGGTGACGTTCGTGTGGAGCGGCGGGCTTTAGCCCGCCGAGCGTTCCGGCGGGCTGAAGCCCGCCGCTCCACATCAATGCACCATGAGCACCGACGGCACGCTCTTGCGATCATGCAACCGCAAGTAAAACCACCCGATCCCCGCCAGACCTAACAACAGTCCCGGCGTTTCGCCGCCTCCGTTGACGCCGCAGAGCCAGCGGTGGCGGCCGTGGTGGTAGTAGTCGATGCCGCGGGCGCCGATGGCTTCGGCGACGGCGAGCCATTGGGGGTCGTCGATGAGGTCGGCGGCTTCGATGAAGAGATCGGCGTTGCCGGCGATGCCGTGGCAGAGGGCGAAGCTCAATTCGGCGGACGGCATCTGCAGCGGCGCGTGCGTGGAGCGGAGCGCGGTTAGCGCTTCTTCGCGGTACACGTCATCGCCGGTGAGCTGCCAGGCGCGGAGGCGGGAGAGGCCGATGCCGGGCGCGCCGTGGCACCAGGCGAGGCCGCAGCCGAATTCTTCGGGCTGTCCTTCCGCGTTGATGCGGCCCCGGAAGTCGGGCCAGTTCTGATGTTTCGGCGCGAACCAGGAGCGCTCGTAGTCGAACGCGGCGCGGGCGAGGTCGAGGAACTTCTGTTCGCGCGTGGCCGCGTGCAGCTCGAGCAGCGCGACGCCGACTCCGGCGGTTCCGTGCGAGTAGCCGGTGAGATCGTGCGCGGCCATTTCCTTCGGGATGTTTCCCCACGACGCGCCGCGCTCATGGCGATTCGCGGTGCGCACGAGATGCTCGCCCGCGCGCGACGCGGCGTCGAGCAGCCACGCTTCGCCGGTGCGGCGATGCAATCGCAGAAGCGGTCCGATCCAGCCGGCGCTGCCCGCGAGGATGTCGAACGAGTCCTCGGACAGCTCGCGCGTCGCCTGCTTGACGACCGACAGTCCGCGCTCGACGAGCGCGCCGTCATCGAACCAGTCGCCGATCTCCGCGGCGGCGAATCCCGCGCCGAGGGCACCGGAGTAGAAGGACCACGGCCCGGATTCGTCGGCGTCTTTCTCGGGGGACAGCGCGTGTTCGAGCGCGGCGCGGGCGGTATCGCGCAGCAACGGATCGGGACGGAAGCGATCGAGCTGCGCGAGAAAAAGCGCGACGCCGCTCGTGCCGCCGTAGAGATCCCCGCCGAACGACCGGTGCGAGAGGCGCCACTGATCGCCGATCAGCTCCATCGAGTCGCCGAGCCAGTTGCAGCGTCCGTTGCTGCGAATGGCGTCACGGCAAAGCTGCATGCCGATGCGGTGCGCGGCCTCCAACTGAATCTCGCTCATTGATAGATATCCGCCGATCCCGCGTTCAGATACGGTTTATCGAGCCGCAATCCCGCCCCGCCGAAGAGCGACTGCAGCTCCGCGATGCGTCCCTCGGCGCTCTGATCGCCGCGCGACCAGGCATTCCAGATCGCCTGCGTGACGAGGCGCGAGCGGGAGAGGCCGAAGCTGTCGCCGCTGCCTGGATCCTCGGCGAAGCCGACGCCGGGGTAGAGCGCCTTCGTGAACATCGGCACGGCCCCACGCAGCGCGTGCTTCACGCGGTCGACGATGCGCGGCAGGAGGCGCGAGACGACGCCGAAGTAGCGGCGCCCGCAGTAGAGGACCGAGCCGTCCGCGCGCGTGAAGGCGCCGTGGTGGTCGAGGATCTTGAAGCGGAACGGAACGAGGAACGCGTTCAGCGACTCCGTCATCGCGCTCACGAGCTCCGCGGCGCCCGCTTCTTCGATGTTGAAGTAGACGCGCATCATGCGGCCCTCGGTGAAGCGATCGAATGGCGTTTCGCCGAGGGCGATGTAGAAGCCGGGCTGGGAGTGGGGGAGCTCTTTCGAAAGG
>DATFHJ010000111.1:0-8802 GCA_035248585.1 Thermoanaerobaculia bacterium | reverse complement strand
CGAGAACGGCGCATTGTTGTCCGCCGCCGACGGCCAGCGCATGCGCATCGCGCGTGCCCTCGGCCGCGAAAACGCCCGGCTCGTGCTCTGCGACGAGGCCGGACGCGGCCTCGATCGCGAAGAGCGCCGCGGCTTGCCTCGCCTCATGACCACGCGCTGGCCGGAAGCCACGTTGCTCTACGTCACGCACGATCTCGAAGACGCGCTGCAGCTGCCGCGCGTGCTCGTCGTCGAGAACGCGCGCATTGTCGAAGACGGCGACCCGCGCGCACTCGCGGCACGGCCCGACTCGCGGTTTCGCGCGCTCCTCGACGCCGAGGCGCGGCTCTCGGCGGAGCTCGCGTCATGGACGCGTTATCGACTCGAAGACGGGGAGGTGCGCCGATGACCTTCGAAGAGGCCGCCGCCGAGCTCGGATCCGGTCGCCTGAAACGCGTCGACCTGTATGGCCGCGACATCGACGATGCGCTGCGGCACGCGGCGCCCGCGCTGCTTCAACTCGACGACGGATCGTTCGTCGTTCTCCAGGAACGGCCACGCCGCTCCGAGCTCCGCTCCCTGCGCGCCCGCATCGAGGCACCGTGGAGGACAGGCACTCCTGCCTGTCCCGGTTCTCTCGAACAAGCCATCCTCGAAGACCGTCTCGACAACGAACGCGTTGCCTCACTCTGGCTGCTGGAAACATCGCCTTCGTCGAGCTTCGCGCGCCAGCTCCGCGACACCGGCGTCTTCACGCGCATCATCGTTCTCGTTCTCGCGCACCTGGCGATGATCCTTTGCCTCGCGGCGTCATGGTGGCTCCTCGGCGCCGGTGCGCTCGGCGGACGGATGGACGGCGCGTGGCTGGTGGCGTGGGCGCTCATGCTGCTGATGACGATTCCGCTGCAGCTGGTCTCCACGTGGTCCGAGGGAGTGCTGGCCGCGCAGGTCGGCGGCTTGCTCAAGCAGCGACTGCTCGATCGCGCCATGGCGCTCGATCCCGACTCCGTGCGCAGCGACGGGCCCGGGCGGTTCCTCGGAAAAGTCCTCGAGGCCGAGGCGCTGGAAACGTGTGCCACGGGCGCGGGACTCTCGGGATTGCTCACGCTGATCGAGCTCGGCGCCGCGATGATCATTCTCGGAAACGCGTCGCTTCTCCTCTGGATCGCGGTCGCCGTCTTCGCCGGCTGGCGTTACACGACGGCGCGCGCGGTGTGGACGCAGCAACGGCTCGCGATGACGGAGTCGCTGATCGAGTCGATGGCCGGCCATCGCACGCGGCTCGTGCAGGAGCGGCCGCAGCGGCAAGCCACGCGCGACGACCTGCTGCTCGATGCGTACGCGGCGGGCTCGCTTCGCCTCGACCGCGCGCACGCGCGGCTGCTCGTCGTGATTCCGCGGGGCTGGCTGCTGATCGGCGTCCTGTCGCTCGTGCCATTGCTGTGGCAATCGGGAGGCACCTCCGCGCTGGCGACCGGCATCGGCGGCGTGCTCCTCGCGTATCAAGGCTTCCGCCGCGGAGCGGAAGGGATGACGCAGCTCGCCGGCGCCTGGATCGCGTGGCGGCAGATCTCCAATGGAGCGGCGGGCTTCAGCCCGCCGGCACCGGAAAACGGCGGGCTGAAGCCCGCCGCTCCACTCGACGCGTCGGTGCAAATCAGCGACGTCACCTATCGCTTCGCAGGCGACGAAGCCATGACCCTGCGCCGCTGCGGATTCGACCTCGGCGAAGGCGAGCGTGCGTTGCTCGAAGGAGACGCGGGCGCCGGCAAATCGACGCTGGTCTCGCTCCTCGCGGGGATGCGCGTCCCAGCAAGCGGCACGGTGCTCATCGGCGGCGTCGATCGCCACGCGGCGGGCGCGGACGAATGGCGGCGCCGCGTCGCGGTGGCGCCGCAATACCAGGACAATCACATTCTCGCCGCGCCGCTCGCGTTCAACCTGCTCATGGCGCGGAACTGGCCGCCCTCGCCCTCGGACCTCGGCGAAGCGGACGCCGTCGCGCGCGAGCTCGGCCTCGGCCCACTCGTCGATCGCATGCCGGCCGGACTCTGGCAGACCGTGGGCGACACCGGCTGGCAGTTGTCGCAGGGAGAGAAAGCACGCGTGTTCGTGGCCCGCGCGCTGCTGCAGAATGCACGCGTGGTCGTCATCGACGAAAGCTTCTCTTCGCTCGATCCGGAAAATTACGCGCGCGCGCTCGCCTGCGTGAGCCGCCGCGCGAAGACGCTGCTGATGGTGGCGCAGCAATGAGCGGCTTCGATCGCGCGCTGGAGCTTCACGAGCGCAGCTGCGCGCTGCACGAAGAACGTCGATTGGCCGAGGCCGAGAGCGCGTGCCGCGAAGCGATCGCCATCGTGCGCGAGCTGGAAGGGGAGAGTCCCGACTTCGTCAACATGACGAACGATCTCGTCGGGATTCTTTCCGACGCCGCAAAGTATGCGGACGCATTGGAAGAAGCGACGCGCGCGAAACATGCGCTGGAACGCCTGCCGGAATTCGAAGGCGAGACCGCGTCGCTGATTCGCGCGCGCGCACTCGGACAGCGCGGAACGGCCCTGCGCACCCTCGGACGCTACGACGAAGCGGAAACTGATCTTCTCGAAGCCGTACGCCTTTCGGAGCGCGAGCTCGGTCCCGATCATCCGCAGACCGCGACATCGTTGAACTACCTCGGCATGCTCTACAAATATTGGGGACGCGTTCCCGCGGCGCTGGACGCATACGAGCGCGCGCTGCGGATCGTGGATCCCGAATCCACGGAGGCGGCCAGCCTGTGGCACAACGTCGGCGGCGCGCATCATGCGGCCGGCCGCTTCGCGGAAGCGGAGCCCGCGGGCCGGCGCGCGTGGGAGATTCGCAGGAAGCTGGCCGGTGACGAGCATCCCGACACCGTGGCCGATCTCTGTGCGCTGGCCGGAATCCTCGATGGACTCGAGCGCTGGGAGGAATCGGAGCCGATGTACCGCCGCGCGCTCGTGTTCTGGGAAGAGCTGGTCGGGCCGGATCACTACGAGATCGCAGTCCTGCTCAACAACCTCGCCGGCGTCTGCGCCGCAACCGCGCGTCCCGACGAAGCCGAGGAGCTCTACCGCCGCGCGATCCGCATCAAGCGAACGCTCCTCGGCGACGAGCACCCCGAGCTCGCGCTCACGCTGACAAACCTGGCCACGCTGATGCGCGAACGCGAGCGATTCGAGGAAGGACGCGCGCTGGCCACCGAAGCGCAGCGCATCCTGCAAGGTTCGTCGCTTCCGGAAGAGCACCCGCTGCGTGTGTACGTTGGCGACGTGCTGCGCGATCTCGCCTGACGCAAGAAGGCCGGGCGATGAAGCCCGGCCTCGTCGGATCGTTGACGTGATGCTCAGCCGCGCCTAGTGAGGTTGTGATTCAGTTTCGCGCCGCCGGCTTTGACGTTGCTGCGGACACGGAGGTCTTCGTTGTGATTCGTCATGATTCTGCCGGCCTTGAGGTTGGTACGAACCTTCAGACCCTCGTTGTGATTGACTTCGCGGCCGCCCGCCTTGACCTTGCTGCGGACCTTCAGTCCTTCGTTGTGATTCATCAGGATTCTGCCTGCCTTGAGGCTGGTACGAACCTTCAGTCCTTCGTTGTGATTGATTTCGCGGCCGCCCGCCTTCACGCTGCTGCGCACCTTCAGACCTTCGTTGTGATTCCAGGCGGCGCCGCCCGCCTTCACGTTGCTGCGGACCCTCAATCCCTCGTTGTGGTTCATGTAGATGCGACCCGCTTTCACGCCGCTGCGCACCTTCATGCCCTCGTTGTGCTGCGGCTCGATGCCGCCCGCCTTGACGTTGCTTTTGACTTTCATGACTTTCTCCTTCTGTTTCGTTTTTGGGCTTCACCGACACGAACGGAACGAAGGAGAGGAATCGATCATCGGCTCACGAAAAAAAATCAGTGCCCTTCGCCGAGGAGCTCGCGGCGAAGCCAGGCCGCGGCGAAGCGGGCTTCGCGGCCCACGGTGGCCACGGAGAGTCCCATGGCCTCGGCGGTCTCCTCGACGCTGAGGCCCGCGAAGTAGCGCAGCTCGAGCACGCGCGCCTTCCGCTCGTCATGCACCGCCAGCGCGCGCAGCGCGTCGTCGAGCGCGACCAGGTCGGCCGGCTTCTCCGCCGCGCGGTCGACGACGAGATCGAGCGGCACCGGCCGCGCGCCGCTTCCGCGCTTCTCCGCCTGCCGCGAGCGCGCGTGATCGACGAGGATGTTCCGCATGATCGCCGCGGCCGTCGCGAAAAAATGCGTCCGCCCGTTCCACTCCTGCGGCTCCGCGCCGGCCAGCTTGATGTACGCCTCATGCAGCAGCGCCGTCGGCTGCAGCGTGTGATCGGGCCGCTGCGATCGCAGATACGCGTCCGCGATCTTGCGCAATTCCTGATAGACGAGCGGGAGCAGTTGGTCCAGCGCCTCGGCGTCGCCGTCGCGCGACGCGCGCAGCAACCGCGTGATGTCATCGTGCTTCAGGATTCCTCCACTTTCGCTCCTCATCCGCGTCGGCCGCGGCACCGTCCGCGTCGGACGTCGCCACGCGCGCCTGGCTGCGAATGGCGTACAGGTCCGCGATGAGATCCCGAGGTGCGCGATGCGCGAGTGCCCGCGTGAGTCCCTTCGTCGCCTGCCAGTCGGCTTCGCCCGGACGGGACGCATCGATCAGGATCTTTGCCGACAACAGGTGCTGCTCCGCGAGCTCCACCTGAAACCGCCGCTCCGTCCGGCGCGTCTGCCACACGAACGCGGCGATCGCCACGACGATCGTGAGCACGATCGCCGACGCCATCGTCAAGCGCTTCCGCCGCGCGGTCACCCGCTTCCGTGGAGCGGGGCTGAGATGGCTCGTGATGTCCGCAACGAGCTCCGCGACGGTTGCATAGCGGCGAAGCGGATCCTGTTGAAGTGCTTTCACGACGAACGGCCCGACGTCTTTCGGAAGAGAACGTTCCACATCGCCGCTCCGCGCTTTCTCACCGGTCAGCATCTCGAAGAGGACCGCGCCGAGGGAGTAGATGTCGGTGGCGGAGGTCACGAGATCGCCGCGGCGCTGCTCGGGACTCGCGTAATCGGGCGTGAATCCGATCTCACTGCTCGCTTGCAGGCCCGGCGCGTCGGGATCGAGCAGACCGGCGATGCCGAAGTCGAGGAGCTTCACCGTGCCATCGCCGGTGACGAGAATGTTCGACGGCTTCAGGTCGCGATGGATGACGCGCTGCGTGTGCGCAGCCTGCACGGCGCGGCAGACTGTGACGAAGAGCCGCAGGCGTTGCTGCACGGAAAGTGCGTGGCGCTCGCAGTACTCGGTGATGGGCAGCCCGTCGACGGCTTCCATGACGAGGTACAGCAGGCCGTCGTCGCTGGTGCCGCCGTCGAGGAGACGGGCGATGTTCGGATGATTGAGCTGCGCCAGGATCTGCCGCTCGCGGCGAAAGCGCCGCCGGCTGCGTTCCGTGTCGAGCTCCGCGCGGACGATCTTCAGCGCCGCGCGCTGCTGAAACGCGCCGTCGTCGCGCCAGACTTCGTAGACCGCGCCCATCCCGCCGCGCCCGAGAACTCCGGTCGCCTTCCACGCCCCGATCCGCCGCCCGACGAGCGCGTTCTCGACGCCCGCCTGCATCGCAGCGGCCTCCTGCCCGACGAGCTCGCGAATGAGACCGTCGTCTCCGTCGTTCGCCAGCAGACTCTCCACCTCGGAACGCAGCCGCGCGTCCGCGCCGCACTCCCGCTCCAGCACCGCCGCGCGCTCGTGCGGCTGCAGATCGGCGACGAGCGCGAACACGTCATCCACGCGGCGATCGAACGTGTTCATCCAAGGGCGTTAATTATGCACTGGACACGGGTCAGGGCCGGCCGCGTCCGCGCCGCCGCGGCCGACCGGTGCTTTTCGGCGCAGGAGCCGGGCCGCGGCTCGGAGCCACGCGAGGACGCGCCGGAGCGGGACGGCCCGAGCTACCGGCTGCTGCTTGTCTCTCCGCTTTCGCCGCGGCGCGCTTGCGATCCTCGGCTTTTCTGGCGCGGATCGCGGCGATGCGCTCCTGAATGGGGATCTCCAGGCGTTCGGCCGGCTTCTGCTTGTAATCGAAGTCGGGCACGGTCACCCGCGGAAGACGCCTGGCGATGGCCCGCTCGATCGCGTGGAGATCGTTCTCTTCATCGGGAGCGACGAAGGTGATGGCGTCGCCGGTCATCTCCGCGCGCGCCGTCCGGCCCACGCGGTGGATGTAGTCGGCCGGCACGTTCGGCACGTCGAAATTCACCACGTGCGAGAGCGCCTCCACGTCGATGCCGCGCGCGGCGATGTCCGTGGCCACGAGGATGCGGTATTTGCCCGATTTGAATCCGGCCAGGGCCTCGGTGCGCTGCAGCTGGCTTCGATTGCCGTGAATCCTGGCCACTTTGATCCTGCGCCCCTCCAGCTGCTCGAACACGCGGTTGGCGCGGTGCTTCGTGCGGGTGAAGACGATGGCGTTCTGGATCTCGCCGCGATTGAGCAGCGTTTCCAGCAGCGGCAGCTTCAGCTCCTGCGGAACCGGGAACACCGACTGGGTGATCCCCACCGCCGGCGCGGCTTTCCGTTCGACCGAGATCATGGCCGCGTTCTTCAGCATCTCCTGCGAGAGCTGGACGATGGCCGGCGGAAGCGTGGCCGAGAAGAAGAGCGTCTGCCGTTTCGCGGGGAGATGCTTCAACACGCGCCGGATGTCGGGGAGGAAGCCCATGTCCAGCATCCGGTCCGCTTCGTCGAGCACGAGGATTTCCAGGCCTTCGAGATTTGCATAGCGGTACTGGAAATGATCGAGCAGCCGGCCGGGCGTCGCCACGAGCACATCCACGCCGCTTCGAAAGGCATGTTCCTGCGGTCCCATCCCCACGCCGCCGTAGACCGCCGCGCCGGAGATGGGCGTGTGGACGGCCAGGTCGCGCAGATGCTCGTCGATCTGCGCGGCGAGCTCGCGGGTGGGTGTGAGGATCAAGGCCCGGGTGGTGCCGCGCTTCTTGCCGATCAGGCGATGGAGAATCGGCAGGAGGAAGGCCGCGCTCTTGCCGCTGCCGGTCGCCGCCGCCGCGAGCACGTCCTTCCCAGCCATCGCCGGCGGGATGGCGTCGTTCTGAATCGGTGTCGGTCGCGTGAAGCCGAGCTCTTTGACTCCGCGAAGGAGATCAGGGTGAAGTCCGAATGTCGAAAAAGGCATCGTGGCGGGATGGTCTCACACTACGTGCCTCGCGCGGCCTTGACCATCGCCACGAGCACTCGCCGGGCATCTTCCGAGGAGCGGACTTCTTCGGTGAAAGCGATGCGCAGGCCTTTCATGCCTTCGTTCGTTCGCGCTCGAACGACGAAGCCAAGGCGGTCGCAGGCCACCATCGCCGCCTCCTCGGCGTCGAGATTGCCGAAGTGGCGGAGGATCTCGCGCAACGCGCCGGCGTGATCGCGGTTCATGTGCTCGATGATTCCGGCGGCGGCATCGGCAAGTGGATCCGCTTCCGCAACCGCGTACTCCTCGGCCGGCACCCATCCCATCACCCCGAACCCGCCGACGAAGTAGAGCTGGGTCACGTCGAGCCGGAAGAAGCCGAAGTCCGAGTAGGAGATCCAGTGGCGCGCGTTGGGATGACGGCCGAGGTACGCCTGGCGCAGGTCGTCGGAAACCTGGTCGATCGCGGTGACGGTGCCGAGGAGCGTGGCCCGGGCCATGCCGAGCGGATCGGACTCATTGCCGCGCTGCATCACCAGAAGGCTGGCCCGCGGATCAGCCAGCACGTTCTGCGTGTGGATGGCCATCCCGCTGATCAGAAAAATCGGCGCGCCGTCGCCGCTCAGCGCGTACGGCATCACCGAGCCGAAGGGCCATCCCGGATGTTTGATCGAGTTCGTGGAGAGCATGCCCAGGCTCTCGCGCTCGAGCAGCGTGCGGGCCCGCTCGGCGTAGGTCGGCTCCGGGGCGGTCGAGGGAGGGAGGGAGGATGCGTGCTGGGTCATGAGGGGTCGTAGTATGTCTGCATCCAGGCTGCAGTGGATCGCTTCGCGTTGGGAATGTGGCTCTGAGTGTCAGAGCCGGATTGGTGCGGCGAAGCCATCGATGACTCGGCGCCGGGGATTCGGCTCTGACTTATCAGAGCCGGATTGGTGCGACGAAGGCATCGATGACTCGGCGCCGGGGATTCGGCTCTGAGCGTCAGAGCTGGATTGGTGCGACGAAGGCATCGATGACTCGGCGTCGGGGATTCGGCTCTGACTGTCAGAGCCGGATTGATCAGCGCCGCTTCACCCTCGCCCGCAACCCATCCTTCATCTCCGGCGGGGTCTTGCTCCAATCCAGCTCGAACTTCTGCGGAGGGAGCTCCCACGTATAGCCGCGCAGCAGCGTCGTCGTGAAGATGGCCATCATGAATGTCGCCAGATCGAGGCCGGGGCAGCGGTGGCCGGTCGGCGCGCCGGCGCCCTGCGGAACGAAGCCGTGCTCGTGGCGTTTGTCCTCCGCACGCGCGGGGGAGAAGCGGTCGGGGTCGAAGGCATCCGGATTCGTGTAGACGCCGTGCGTGCCGTGGCTGGGCATCAGCGCGAAGAGGAGCATCCAGCCCGCCGGCACCGTCACGTCGTCGATCGCCATCGGCTCCTTCGTCTTTCCGAAGACCACCGGCACGATCGGGCAGAGGCGCTTCACTTCGTTGATCACCTGCATCAGGTACGGCATCGACGAATACGAAGTCGACGATTGCACTTCGCGCGCGAGCCGTTCGCGCACGTCGGGATGCCGCGTCAGTTGATAGACGACCGACGCGAGCTCGGCCCAGACGATGAAGCCGGCG
>DATFHJ010000110.1:0-5697 GCA_035248585.1 Thermoanaerobaculia bacterium | reverse complement strand
AAGCTCTGCCATCTCGATCAGGGGCTGGTTGTCGTGACGGGCCCCACCGGCTCCGGCAAATCGACGACGCTCGCGGCGATGATCGACAAGATCAATCGCGAACGGCACGAGCACATCATCACCATCGAAGATCCGGTCGAGTTCCTGCACGCCCACAAGAACTGCATCGTCAACCAGCGCGAGTTGCACGCCGACACGCACTCGTTCAGCAACTCGCTCAAGTCCGCGCTGCGTCAGGATCCCGACGTCGTCCTCATCGGCGAGATGCGCGACCTCGAGACCATCGAGTCCGCGCTGCGCATCGCCGAGACCGGCCACCTCACGTTCGGCACGCTGCACACGAACTCCGCCGCGCAGACCATCAACCGCATCGTCGACGTCTTCCCCGCGCACCAGCAGCCGCAGATCCGCGCGCAGCTCTCGTTCGTGCTCGAGGGAATCCTCTGCCAGACGTTGCTTCCGAAGGCGAACGGAAAGGGCCGCGTGATGGCGATGGAGATCCTCGTTCCCAACGCCGCCATCCGCAACCTCATCCGCGAAGACAAGGTCCACCAGATCTATTCGATGATGCAGACCGGACAGGCGAAGTACGGAATGCAGACTTTCAATCAGTCGTTGGCGACGCTGTACTTCAAGAAACTGATCACCCTGCAGATCGCGCTTTCGCGCTCGTCGAATCCCGATGAATTGCAGGAAATGATCTCCCGCGGCGCGGGCTCGCTGTTCCAGCAGGGAGCACCTCCCGCGGGCAGCGGCGCACGTCCGCGGGCGACGTAAACGGTGCGGTGGAGCGGCGGGCTTCAGCCCGCCGGGAGTGACGGTGGACTGAAGTCCACCGCTCCACGGGAAGACGGAGGAAGACATGCCGACATTCGAATGGAAGGGGACAGCGAGAAACGGTCAGACCCAGACGGGCGTGCTGGTGGCGGATTCGAAAGACGCCGTCATCACCACCATGCGGCGGCAGCAGATCGTCGTCACCGCCGTCAAGGAAAAGGGGAAGGAGATCGCGCTGCCGAAGTGGGGCGGCCGGGTCCCGCCGCAGATGATCGCGGTGTTCACCCGCCAGTTCTCCGTCATGATCGACGCCGGCCTGCCCCTCGTGCAGTGCCTCGAGATCCTCGGCAATCAGCAGGAGAACAAGCTGTTCAAGCGGACGCTGATCCAGATCCGCCAGGACGTCGAGTCGGGATCGAGCCTCGCGGACGCGATGCGCAAGCATCCCAAAGTCTTCAGCGATCTCTTCACGAACATGGTCGCCGCCGGTGAGGCGGGCGGTATTCTCGACACCATCCTCCAGCGCCTCGCGACCTACATCGAAAAGGCCGTCAAACTGAACGCGCAGGTGAAGTCGGCGATGATCTATCCGGTCGCCGTCATCAGCATCGCCGTCATCGTCGTGGCCATCATTCTCTGGAAGGTCATCCCGGTGTTCGCCTCGCTGTTCGAGAGCCTCGGCGCCGAGCTTCCGCTGCCGACGCGCATCGTCATCGCGCTGTCCAACTTCATCGGCGACTTCTGGTGGCTGATCGCCATCCTGCTCGCCGGCGGCTTCTACGCCACGCGCCGCTACTACCAGACGTACAAAGGGAAACGCGTCATCGACGGATTGCTGCTCAAGGCGCCGGTGCTCGGCGTTCTCCTGCGCAAGATCGCCGTGGCCCGTTTCTGCCGCACTCTGGCCACGCTGACGTCGTCCGGCGTTCCGATTCTCGACGGGCTGCAGATCACCGCCCGCACCGCCGGCAACTCGGTCGTGGAAGACGCGATCATGGCCACGCGCAAGTCGGTCGAAGAAGGCAAGACCATCAGCGAGCCGCTCGGCGATACGGAAGTGTTCCCGTCGATGGTCGTGCAGATGATCGCCGTCGGCGAACAGACCGGCGCGCTCGACACGATGCTCACCAAGATCGCGGACTTTTACGAGGAAGAAGTGGACGTCGCGGTCGCGGGCCTGATGAAGCTCCTCGAGCCGCTCCTGATCGCCTTCCTCGGCGTCGCCATCGGCGGCATCGTCATCGCCATGTACATGCCGATGTTCTCGCTCATCGGACAGATCGGTTAATCGAAAAGTGGAGCGGCGGGCTTCAGCCCGCCGTTCTTTTCCGGCGGGCTGAAGCCCGCCGCTCCACATGTCCAGCGATACGAGAATGCTCATGGCCGTCCGGGTCGTGGTCGTCACCACGCTCCTGCTGGCGGCGCTGATCATTCAGTACACCGTCCGCGACGTCCTCATCCTCCCGCTCAACTACCTCTACACCACCGCCGGCGTCTGCTACGCGCTGACGCTCGTCTACATCGCGCTCGCGATGAGCGTGCCGTCGCGCAACGTCAACCTGATGATCCAGATCGCCGGCGATCTCGGCGTGGAGACGCTCCTCGTCTACTTCACCGGCGGACTCGACTCCCCCTTCTCGTTCCTCTACCTCGTCTCCGTCATCACCGCCTCGATGCTGCTGTATCGCCGCGGCGGCATGCTCGCCGCCTCGTGCGCCACAATCCTCTACGGCACGCTCGTCGATCTCATGTACTACAGCATCCTGCCGATGCCGGAACAGTCGCTCTTCCTGCCGACGGCCTGGAGCGCCTCGCGCCTCTACATCAACATGGGCGCGAACTTCGCCGGCTTCTACGCCACCGCGTTCCTCACCTCGTTCCTCTCCGAGAAACTGCAGCGCACCTCGGCGGAACTGGATGCGAACCGGCAGAACCTCGCCGAATTGCGCGCGCTCAATCAAAACGTCGTCGAGTCGATCCCGTCGGGACTCATCACCGTCACGCCGCAAGGCACGGCGTCGTTCCTCAATCCGGCCGGCGCCGCGATCCTCCAGGTGCAGCCGCTGGCGATCCTCGGCCGTCACGTCGTGGAGCTCGGCTTCTTCACCGATGACGAGTGGATCGACGTCCGCGCGCAACTCGATGCCGGGCGGATCGAGCGCCGGGAGCTCGACGAATCGCTCGTTGCCGGCCATAGCCGCAGCATCGGCTTCGCCGTCAGTCCGCTGACGACGCTCGAGGGGAACTCCGCCGGCTACACGCTCATCTTCCAGGACCTCACCGAGATGAAGAAGCTCGAGGCCGAGCTGCGGTTGAAAGACCGCATGGCCGCCGTCGGCGAGCTCTCGGCCGGCATCGCCCACGAGATCCGCAACCCGCTCGCCGCGATCGCCGGCTCGGTGCAGATCCTCAAGAACTCGAAGTCGCTCTCCTCGCAGGAGCAGCGATTGATGTCCATCGTGTTGAAGGAATCGGAGCGATTGAACAAATCGATCTCCGACTTCCTGCGCTTCGTGCGGCCGCAGGAAAAGAAGCCGATCGAGTTCGACGTCGCGGCGAGCCTCTCCGAAACCCTCGACCTCCTCGCGAACTCGCCCGAGCTGCACGAGCGCCACCAGATCCGCCGCGACATCGCGCCGCCGTCGTTCCCACTCGTCGGCGACGCCGATCTGATCCGCCAGGTCTTCTGGAACCTCGCCCGCAACGCCGTGCAGGCGATGCCGAACGGCGGCGTGCTCACCGTGCGCACGCAAGTCGAGAACGGCTCGTACAACATCGTCTTCGCCGACAGCGGACGCGGAATGTCCGAGCTCGACGTGCAGCGTCTCTTTCAACCGTTCCGCACCAACTTCCCCTCCGGCACGGGCCTCGGCATGGCGATCAGTTACCGCATCGTGCAGGAGCACGGCGGCAGGATCGAAGTGTCCTCTCGCGAGGGACGCGGAACGGCCATCACCGTGGCGCTGCCCGTCACCTAGACGCGTGCGCGATTTGCATCGTATGCAAATCATTGCGTTCGTTATTTCGTCCGACACAAACCGCGGCGATCGTTTTCGTCATCGCCCGCGTATGCCTTCTTCGCCAGCGCCGGCACATTCGATTTCCGCCGCGTGGCGTGGGATGCGCCGTATCCGACGGGCGGCGGACGGCTGTACGCCAGCCTCGCCGAGGGATTCAGGCGCGGGCAGTTGAACCTCGCGTATGACGCCGATCCGCGCATCGCCGCGATCAAGGATCCGTACTCGCTGCAGGCGCGCATCGACTCCGGCATCTTCTACGTCTGGGACGCCAGCTATTTCGAGGGCAAGTACTACATCTACTTCTCCCCGCTGCCGGTGCTGATGTTCTATTTGCCGTATCGCTGGCTGCGCGGCGCGTATCCGCCCGACTCGCTCGCCGGCGTCTTCTTCTGCGCGTGGGCCTTCGTGATGATCGCGCTCACCGCGCGCCGCGCGCTCGCCGGACGCAAGCTGTACGTGCCGCTCTCCGTCTGGCTCCTGCTCATCGGACTGGGCAGCGTCATTCCCTTTTCGCTCGGGCACGTGCGCGTCTATCAAGTGGCGATCCTCGCCGGAATGGCGATGTCTGCGACGTGGGCGTATGCGCTACTCCGATTTCTCGAAACCGGCAAGGTTCGCTACGCGGTGTGGATGGGCGTGTGGCTCGCGCTGGCGATCGCGGCGCGGCCGAACCTCGGCATCCTGCTCTTCATCACGCCGTTCGTGATCCCGCTGCGCCACTGGCGCGCCTGGACGGCATTCGCCGCGCCGCTCGCCGTCGTCGCCATCGCGCTCGGCGCGTACAACTACGCGCGCTACGGCAGCTTCACCGAATTCGGTCATCTCTACCAGCTGACGATGGTGCCGATGCGCGACTATCACGTCTGCGGCATCCGCAATCTCCCGGAAGTCATCCGCTTCTTCAACAACACCATGCACTACCTCTCGTGGCCGTTCGCGTTCCGCCACGAATTTCCGTGGGTGGAGCTGATCAAGAACCGCGTCGACGAAGCGGTGTCGTTCCCCGGCTCGTCGGACTTCATGATCGGCGCCGGTCCGATCAATCCGCTGATGCTGATCGGCAGCGCCGCGGCCTTGCTCGTCGTCTTCGCCCGCCGCGCCGCCGACGCCGGAACGCGCGCTGGTCTCTGGATGATCGCCGGCTCCTGGCTGATCCTCGCCGGACTCGCCGTCTGCTGGTACGTGCTCGCACGCTACTCGCTCGACTTCATGCTGCTCATGACCGCCGGAGCGGCCATCGCCATCGAGTCCGCCTTCGCTTTCCTCGAACAAGCCGGCGTCGCGATGCGGCCCGTGCGCATCCTCACCGCCACGCTCGCGGTCTACGCGATCGTCATCGCGTCGTGCATGGGCTTCCTCGGACCGTACGGCGACTTCAAGCGCGAGAACCCGGCGCTGTTCGAGAAGCTCTCTTCGGCGCTCACTCCTCGAACACCGTAGAATCCGCGCAGTGGACCGCATCCTCGCCGCAACCCCGGACGCCGACGACCTCCAAACCGAGCTTTCTCTTCGTCCCAAACTGCTGCGCGAGTACATCGGGCAGCACAAGGTCAAGGCGAACCTCGAGATCTCCCTGGCCGCCGCGCGCAAGCGCAACGAGCCGCTCGATCACGTGCTGCTCTTCGGCCCTCCCGGCCTCGGCAAGACGACGCTGGCGAACATCATCTCCAACGAGATGAACGCGAGCCTGCGCTCGACGTCCGGCCCCGCGCTCGAGAAGCCGGGCGATCTCGTGGCCATCGTGACGAATCTCGAGGCGGGCGACGTGCTGTTCATCGACGAGATCCACCGCCTGCCGCCGATCGTCGAAGAAGTCCTGTATTCGGCGATGGAAGACTTTCATGTCGACGTCGTAGAAATCGAGCCGGTGCACGATGCCGAAGCGCGCGCGCAGCGGCGC
>DATFHJ010000109.1:0-11109 GCA_035248585.1 Thermoanaerobaculia bacterium | reverse complement strand
GATGGCTCACGCGTCACGCTCAAGACAACCGGCGCTCCGGCCTACACGTCCTACAGTCCTTCACCCGGGGTGTTCGTCGTCGACCTCACCAGCACCACGAAGGAATCGAGCGTCCTCATTCCATCGGTGCTGCCGCCTGCCGTTGCCTCGATGACCGCCGATGACGTCGTGGAGATGGGCAGCCATCTCACGCGCATCACGTTCCGTCTGACCGAATCGCTGCACCCTGAAGTCGCCGCCGTGGAAAAGGCGGTCGTCGTCACGATTCCGGCGACGGCGATCGCGATTGAGACCGCCGCGCCGGCGGTCGAGCCGCTCGCGCCGGTCATCGCCGCGGCGCCGGAGCCCACTCCGGAACCGGTTGTTGCCGAGGAACATGTGGCTGCTGCTGCCCCCAGCGGCAGCGCGACCGCTGAGGGCAGCGGTCGCCACATTGAAACCGCCCTGCCGCGCGCGCGCATGATCCGCGACATCGGCGCGAAGTCCGCCGACGGAGCGGTGGAAGTGCGGATCGCCGCGGACGGCGCGCTGAAGTACAAAGCCTTCCGCCTCGAGCAGCCGTCGCGCCTGGTCATCGATCTCGACGGCGTGAAGAACGTTTCGAAGAAGAGCGCGGTTGCGGTCGACGACGAGCTCGTGAAGCGCGTGCGCGTCGCGCAGTTCCAGCCGACCGTCGCCCGCGTGGTCATCGATCTCGCGCACAAGAGTGAATACACGATCAATCAGAACGGCGACGAACTGCTCGTCGCGTTCAATGGAGTCGCGCGGGCTTCCAGCCCGACCCCCCAGAGCGCGCCGGAGGCGCGCGCTACTCCCGCCGCGGCCACGGTCACGGTGACGGAGAAAGCGGCTCCCGCCGACATCCCGTCGCAAGTGCCGGTGATGGTTGCGGACAAGACGCACGCTCCCGTGTGGCGCGTCCCCGAGCCGGCATCGAAGGGCGCGAAGAAGGTGATCAGCGCGCCGATGGATCAGGCGCCTCCGCCGCAGCAGCAGACGACGACCACCGAAGACGTGTTCAATGAGCCGGCGGTGCCGGGCGCGGTGCGAACGCTCTCCGGATCGCGGACGCTCAGCGGCGGGCCGCGCGTGTTCACGGGGGAGCCGATCTCGCTGAATCTGAAAGACGCCGATCTGAAAGACGTGCTGCGCACGTTCGCCGAGCTGACGGGCCTGAACATGGCCATCGATCCCGGCGTCGGCGGCTCGGTCACGGTCGACTTCCAGGACGTGCCGTGGGATCAGGCGCTCGACATCATCCTGCGCCAGAACTCGCTGACGTTCACCATCGAAGGCAACGTGATGCGCATCGGCACGGTCGACCGCATCGCGGCGGAGACCGCGGCGCAGCGCCGCCTGGCCGACGAAGAGCGGCTCAACGTGCCGCTGACGACGCTGAGCTTCAAACTATCGTACGCGCGCGCGCTGGAAGTGCAGACGCTGCTCCGCGAGATTGCCTCGCCGCGCGCGCGCATCATCGTCGACAGCCGCACGAACCAGTTGATCATCAGCGAGATCCCGGCCTACCTGCAGACGATGCAGAACCTGATCACGACGATCGACATCCCGACGCGCCAGGTGATGATCGAGGCGCGCATCGTGGAGACGTCGCGCACGTTCCTGCAGCAGTGGGGATTCACGTGGGGCTTCGGCGGCGATCTCGATCCGGCCCTCGGCACGGGTACGGGGCTGGTGTTCCCGAATCGCATCAACTTCACCGGCGGGCCGTTCGCGTTCGCCGCCGGCAACAGCGTGCTGAGCTTCCACTTCTTCGACGTCCTCGGCGCGTTCGATCTCGACTTCGCGCTCAGCGCGGCCGAGGCGCAGGGCTACACGAAAGTCGTCTCCGCGCCGCGCGTGACGACGCAGGACAACACCCCCGCGCAGATCCAGAGCGGCTTCCAGATTCCGTATCAGACACGGATCAACTTCACGACGACGGTTCAATACCTCGATGCCACGCTGCAGTTGCAGGTCACTCCGCAGATCACGGAAGCCGGCACGGTGATCATGGACATCCAGGTGCAGAAGAATCAGCCGGCGACCGGTCTCACGATCGCGGGCGCCGCGGGCACTCCGCTGACCACGCGCTCGGCGAAGACGAAGTTGATGGTGCGCGACGGCGGCACGGCGGTGATCGCCGGCATCTTCCAGACCACGGACGACAACGCCATCTCGCGGATGCCGTTCGTGCACAACATTCCGATCATCGGCGCGCTGTTCCGGTCCCACGATGTGAATTCAACCCACGACGAGCTACTCATCTTCATCACGCCGCGAATCGTGAGGGGATGAGGTGAGGGAGGGCGTATACATGGACATGCAAAACAAGAGAAACTCGCTGATCGTCGCCGCCGCGCTGGCGGCCGCACTGTCGGGCTGCAGCGGCGAGCTTGCGAACAATAGCTCTCCCGTCGAGCTGGTGGTCACCAACACGCAGACGATCTCGCGGATCGATCTCGCCGGCGGCGCGGGCTGCACCGGCACGGTCGGCGCGATCAACATGACGGTGATCCCGAAGAACGGCTCCGCCATTGGAGACTTCCTGCAGGTGCGCGTGACCCGCTACAGGGTGTCGTATCAGCGCACCGACGGCGGCTCGCAGGTGCCGCAGTCGTTCGTGCGGGCGACCGATCAGCTGTTGAGCGTCGGCTCCTCCGCGTCGCCGCTGAGCAACCTCGTCGTCCTCGAGACGGATGCGATCAACCAGTCGCCGTTCGCGGCGTTGTTGCCGCAGAACGGCGGCCGCGACCCGGTGACGGGCCGCCCGGTCGTGCAGATGGATGTCATCGTAGAAATTTTCGGAGAGACGCTCAGCGGCGACCGCGTGTATGACGCGACGCGGTTCCCGCTCGACTTCTGCTACCAGTGCAACGGATGCCAGTAGCTATGGGTGTGCGACGTGACGGGGGTTCAACCATGATCGAGATCACAAAGCGGAAATCCGGGATCGCGCTGCTGGGCATCCTCCTGCTCCTGGCAGCGTGCAAGGGAGAGACACCCACGGCTCCGCCATCGGGCAGTCAGAATCCTCCGGGGGGCACGCCGGTCACCGGCGCGAACCTCGTGCTCACGGCGTCGAATACGAATCCCATCATCGACACCACCGTCACCATCACGGCGACGGTCACGCAGAACGGGCAGCCGGTTCCGAACGGAACCGCCGTCGAGTTCACCACGACGAACGGAGTGTTCACGGACGTCACGCCCAACGTGCAGTCGCTCATCCGCACGACCGTCAACGGCGTGGCCACGGTGAATCTGACGGCGTCGACGGCCGTGCTGGCGCGCGTGACGGCGACGGTGAACAACGTGACGCGCAGCGTCGACGTGACGTTCCGGACGACGCCGGCCTGCGTGCCGCCTGATCCGCGCTGCCCCGTGAGCACGGCGCCGACGATCTCGTCCGTCACTCCGCCGGTCGGAAAACCGCAGGGCGGCGAGACGATCCGCATCAACGGCACGAACTTCATCGCGCCGCTGCGCGTGCTGTTCGACGTCGGAACCGGAATCCCCGTCGAGGCCATCATCACGAACTCCGGCCCGACCTTCATCGACGTGCTCACGCCGGCCGTGAACCTCGGCGCCGGCCAGCAGCTCGTCTCTGACATCATCGTGGTCACGAAAGTCGGCACCGGCACCGAGGAGCGCGTCGTCGGCAACGACGTCTTCACGTTCCGCAACCTGTCGCTCACGCCGATCATCCACTCGCTCTCGCCGACGTCGGGTCCCATCAACGGCGGCACGCGCGTGACGATCTTCGGGGAAGGCTTCCAGCCGCCCGTGCAGGTGTTCTTCGGCTCCGCCGAGGCCCAGGTGCTCACCACCGACTTCAGCCAGATCCTCGTCGTAGCGCCGGATGGGCGCTCGACGAATCCTGACGGGTCGGGCACGGTGACGGGTCCGGTCGATGTGCGCGTCGTGAACATCAACTCCAACACGCGAGCCACGTCGCCGGAGCAATTCGCCTACAAGGCGAAGATGCAGATCACGGCGGTCAGTCCGCTCGTCGGCCCGGCGGTCGGCGGAACGGACGTGACGATCGACGGCGTCGGATTCGACCAGCCGATTCAGGTGCTGTTCGGAACGGTTCCTCCGGTCGAGGCGCAGGTGATTCGCGTCTCCGGCACGCAGGTCGTCGTTCGTACGCCGTCGCTTCCCAATGCATGCACCGGCGGGACCGGTACCGTCACGGTGGTGAACATCGACAACGGCGACAGCGCGACGTCGGCGAACATCTTCACGTTCGTCGGAATCTCGCCGCAGATCCTCAGCGCAACGAATCCCGTGACGGCCGGCACGACGCTGACCGCGCTCGTCGCGAACCCCGGTGTCGGGCCGCTCGGAACCGCGAACATTCGCTTCGAGCTCGGCAAGGGCGGAACCGGAACCTTCAACATCATCCCCAGCCCGCCGACGATCACGAGCGGCGCGGGCAATCAGAGCTTCAATGTCGCCGTTCCGCTGACCGGCTTCACGTTCCCGTCGGTGGCCTGTACGGTCGGGGGTCCGGCCGGCCCACCGGGAACGCAGCCGGGACCGGTCGACGTGCCGTTGACGTTCCGCAACGTGACCACGGGTTGCTTCGACACGGTCACGGTCACCGTTGCGCCGGCGAATCCGGTCTGCGTCCAGGCTCCGGCCGTCGCAGCCGTGACCGCTCCGGCGACGGGCTGCGCGGTCGCGAACGCAACGGTGGGCAGTAGCGGCAGCACGTCGATCACGATCAGGAACAGCGCGGCGGCCGGTGCTCAATCGCTTACCGTCACCGGCGCGGTGTCACCGGGTGAGTTCTCGATTGCGCCGAATACACAGGTCTCGATTGCACCCGGTACATCGACCTCATTCAACGTAACATTTACCCCGGCGGGAGGGCCTGGGTCGACATCCGGTACGGCCACGTTCACCACGAACGATCCAACGAACCCGACGTTGAACGTCTGCCTCACCGGCAACGCAACGCCGTAAACGCTCTTTCGAAGACACTTTCTCCGAGCCGCCCCGCAACTCGCGGGGCGGTTCGCGTCTGATACGCTTAGAATTCGGGTCCCGCGATGGCTCAGCCGGCGACGAACGCAAAGATCGAGGAGCTTCGATTCCGCCTGAAGGCGGATCCGAAGAGCCGTCTTTTCTATCCGCTGGCCGAGGAACTGCGCAAAGCGGGACAGGTGGGCGAGGCCGAGCAGGTGCTCCGCGGCGGCCTCGAGGCGCATTCGACGTATCTCTCCGCGTGGGTGAGCCTCGGCCGCGTGCTGCGCGATCAGAAGAAGGACGGCGAGGCCGTCGAAGCGCTGTCGCGCGCGCTGCAGCTCGATCCCGGCAATGTCGTCGCCGCGCGGCTGCTCGGCGATTCCTATCTGTCCCTCGGCGACAAGGTCGAGGCGATCAAGAAGTACAAGCTCGTGCACGCGCTCATGCCGGGCGACGGGGAGATCGCCGCGATCGTCGAAAATCTCGACCGCGAGCTGAATCCTCCCCCTGCGCGCGAGCCGGAACCCGAGCCCGAAGACCGTGGAGCGGCGGGCTTTAGCCCGCCGGAACCCCTCGGAGGGCTGAAGCCCTCCGCTCCACTCGAAGCATTGCAGGTGGTCAATCCAGGAAAGATTCTCGAGGTCGGGCACGAGGTCGAGGCGATCGTTTCCGAGCTCGACATGGACGAGCGGCCGCCGGCGCCGCCGCCACCTCCGCCGGATCCGCCCGCCGAAGAGGAAGAATCGCTGTTCGATCGCACGATGCCGCCGTTCGAGCTTCGCGAGGAAGAAGCGACCGGCGACGCCGAGCCGATGCACGCGGCGCATGAAGAGAGTCCGTTCGAAGAGCCGGTGCCGGAGTACACCGCGGCCGCGATGACGGTCGAGGCGCCGATGGGAATGCACATCGAAGAGGACCGTGGAGCGGCGGGCTTCAGCCCGCCGGAACCCGAGCCCGAAGACGGCGGGCTGAAGCCCGCCGCTCCACAGGAAGAGAAGATCACGCGCCTCGAGAACTGGCTCTCGAAAGTCTCGCGCAAAGAGGGTCCGCGTGTTTAGAAAAGTGCTCGCGGCATTGCTGCAGCGGATCGAAGGCGGGATGGCGGCGAGCCTCATCGGTCTCGACGGCATCGCCGTCGAAACCATCAACGATCACGACGTGCCGCTGGAGATCCTCGGCGCGGAGTTCGGCAGTTTCATCAAATCCATCCGCCACGCCAACACGGAGCTCAACACGGGCGAAGTGCTGCAGTTCTCGCTCGTGACCGAGAAGTACATTACATTCCTCTCCGAAGTCACGCCCGAGTACTACATCCTGCTCGTCCTCCTTCCCGGAGGAAATTACGGACGCGCGCGATTCGAGCTGTCGAAGGCGAAGTATTTGCTTCGCGACGAGTTGATTTGAGAGGTAGACCGTTGAATTTCAAAGAGATTCTCGAGCTCATCGACCGGGTGGCCGAAAGCGGCATCACCGGAGTGGAGATCGAACAGGGCGGCACCAAGGTCCGCATCGAAGGCAAGCCTTCGCATCCGAAGGTCTTCACGTACGCGGGCGAGACGAAGCCCGCGGAATCGATTCCCATGGCGGCGCTGCCGTCCCTCGCGCCGGCGCCTGCAGCGCCGCCGCAGGTCGAGGCCGCGGCCGAAGCCAGCGACGCCGGCCTGCACGTCATCACCAGTCCCATCGTCGGCACGTTCTACCGCTCGCCGAACCCCGAGGCTCCGGCGTTCGTGAACGTCGGCGACCGCGTGTCGAAAGGACAGGTGATCTGCATCATCGAGGCGATGAAGCTGATGAACGAGATCGAGTCCGACGTCGACGGCGTCATCGCCACCATCTATCCCTCGAACGGACAGCCCGTCGAATACGGCGAAAAACTGTTCGCGGTGAAGGTGTAAGCCTTCCCATGTTCTCGAAAGTACTGATCGCCAACCGCGGCGAGATCGCACTCCGCGTCATCGCCGCGTGCAAGGAGATGGGCCTGAAGACGGTCGCCGTGCACTCCGAGGCCGACCGCGACTCGCTGCATGTCCGCTACGCCGATGACGACGTCTGCATCGGACCGGCGGCCTCGAAGCAGAGCTATCTCAACATCTCCAGCATCATCGCCGCCGCGGAGATCTCAGGCGCGGATGCGATCCACCCGGGCTATGGATTCCTCTCCGAGAACCCGCACTTCGCGGAGATCGTCGGCGAGTGCAACCTGACGTTCATCGGGCCGCCCGCGGAGGCGATCCGATTGATGGGCGATAAGGCCCGCGCCCGCGAGACGGCCAAGAACGCCGGCGTGCCGATCATCCCCGGCAGCGAAGGCGCGGTGCGCACGGTCGAGGAAGCGGCGGAGACCGCGAACGCGATCGGGTTTCCCGTGATCCTCAAGGCCGCGGCAGGCGGCGGCGGACGCGGCATGCGCATCTGCTGGAAGGAATCCGACCTGCAGAATCAATTCGAGACCGCGCGTAATGAGGCGGAGCGCGCCTTCGGCGTCGCGGATGTGTATCTCGAGAAATATCTCGAGCGCCCGCGACACATCGAGATCCAGGTCTTCGGGGACATGTTCGGCCGTGTCGTCGCCCTCGGCGAGCGCGAATGTTCGATCCAGCGCCGCCATCAGAAGCTCATCGAAGAATCGCCGTCGCCCGCGCTCGACGAAGCGACGCGCAAGCGGATGGGCGACGCGGCGGTGAAGCTCTGCCAGGCCGTGAACTACGTCAACGCCGGCACGATCGAGTTCCTCTACCAGGACGGCGATTTCTATTTCATGGAGATGAACACGCGCATCCAGGTCGAGCATCCGGTGACCGAGGAAGTGACGGGCATCGATCTCGTGAAAGAACAGCTGCGCGTCGCGGCGGGTGAACGACTCTCCGTGCCCGAAGGCAACTTCCGCCTCCGCGGCCACGCCATGGAGTTCCGCGTCAACGCCGAAGACCCCGTCACCTTCGCCCCGAACCCCGGAAAAATCCGCGAGCTGCATCTCCCCGGCGGCCCGGGCGTACGCGTCGACACCCACGTCTACCGAGACTACGTCGTCCCCCCGCACTACGACTCGCTCCTGGCGAAGCTCGTCGTTCGCGGCAAGGACCGCAGCGAGACCCTCGCCCGCGCCCGCCGCGCCCTCGAACAGTTCGTGATCGAAGGCGTGAAAACCTCGATTCCCCTGCACCGGGCGATCGTGAACAACGAGAAATTCATCAAGGGCGACATCTCGACCCGGTTCATGGATCACTTTTCGTTGTAAGGGGATTCGTGCGCGCTCGCCGGTGAGGCATGCACTTCGGCTGACGGCGTGCTTTCGCGCACCGGCCGGAACGCAGAAGGCAGAATGCAGAAGGCAGAATTGAGAAACCCGCCCCCGCCCCCAACTCACGCAAGTGCTCCGGGACGTGCTTCTCAATTCTGCCTTCTGCATTCTGCCTTCTGCATTCCTGTCCCGTGCGCGTAAACCACGCAACTCGCCGCGCCCATCACGAGCCTATCCGCGTCCTCGTCTCCCCCTGTCCCGTGCTACGCTCTCTCTCCCTTCAGCATGAAGATCTACCTCGTGGGCTTCATGGGCTCCGGCAAGACCACGATCGGCCGCGAGCTCGCGGCGCGCATGGATGCGCCGTTCTTCGACCTCGATGAGCTCATCGAGGCGGCGGAGAAGCTGTCGATCAAGGACGTCTTCGCGCAGCGCGGCGAGCCGTATTTCCGGAAACGGGAGCGCGATTTGTTGCGGTCGACGCGGAGTCTCGAGGCGGCCGTGATCGCGACGGGCGGCGGGACGTTCACGTTCGACGACAACATCCAGTTCATTCAGTCCGAGGGGATGTCGGTGTACTTGTCGGCGCCGTACTCGCTGCTGCGCTCGCGCATCGACACGAAAGCCGGCGACCGGCCGCTGTTCCGCGACGACCTCTCCACGCACGAGCTCTTCGCCAACCGCATCCGCTACTACCGCATGTCCGACCTGACGATCGAGATCCGCGAGGATGAGACGCCGCCGGAGATCGTCGAGCGGATCGTGCTCGAATTGCCGAAGAGCGTCCTCGACGCCGCGCGCAAGTCGCCGTGGAAATCGTACGGGAGGCGTGCGTGAGAGCGCTCGTCGTCAGCGACCTGCACGCCAATGCGGAAGCGCTGCGCACCGTGCTCAATCACGTGCGCCGCAAGAAGTTCGACACCGTCATCTGCCTCGGCGATTTCGTCGGCTACGGCGCGCAGCCGAACCAGGTCCTCGACACCATGCGTACGCTGCGCGGCCGCAAGATCTACATCCGCGGCAACCACGACCGCGTCGCCTCGGGGCTCGACGACGCGAACGGCTTCAATCACGCCGCGAAAGCCGCCGCGCTCTGGACGCGCGACCATCTCAGCCCCATCAACCGCCGCTTCCTGCGCGACCTCACCGTCGGCCCGACGCTCGCCGGCGGCGTGCTCCTCTGCCACGGCTCGCCCTACGACGAAGACGAGTACGTCTTCAACGTTCATCACGCCGCGCAGGTGCTCGCGCTCTACGAAGCGCCGTTCATCCTTTTCGGCCACACCCATCTCCCGGCCGTCTTCTCCATCAACGGCGAGCGCGCCGTGAAGGGATTCGCCGTGCGCGGCGAAGCGACGGTGCGCCTCGCGCCCGACGAGCGCTACCTCATCAACCCCGGCTCCGTCGGCCAGCCCCGCGACCGCAACCCCAGCTCCTCCTGCATCATCTTCGACTCCGATAAGCGAACGGTGCAGTTCTTCAGAATTGAATACGACATCGATAAAACACAGTCGTCGATTCTTAAGGCGGGATTGCCGGACATTCTCGCGCAGCGGCTGCGGTATGGGACCTAGGAAGTCTTACGACGTCCTACGACGTTCTCCTTTCAGGACGCCGGTCTCCAGATGAGGACACCGGCAAGGCGAACGCGGGCAGTAAGTTGTTGAAAACACAGGCGGAATACTCATCCGTCGCTGGCATGTGCGCCGCAACCGAGCGGCTCCGGTTGCAGGAGATGGTTCCAATGAAAAAAGGCTTGCTGCTCACCCTTCTCACTCTCACGCTGGCGATTCCTCTTCAGGCGCAGCAACAGCGCGACCGCCATCAGTCGTACATTTCGTACGACGAGGGCGGCACGATCATCCGTTCCGGCGAGGACGGAAAACAGATCGACGCGGCGCGCAATGTCCCGGTCTATCCGGCCGACGAGATCACGACCGGCCGACGCGGCCGCGCGGAGCTCCATCTCTCCGACGGCAACATCCTCGGCCTCGACCGCGCGTCGACGATCCGCCTCCGCTCGATCCTCGACAGCTACGAGGGCGAGGCGAACGAGACGGTCGTCGAGCTGCGCTACGGCAAAGTGGCCGTGCAGCGCACCGACATCGGCGCCGATCACATCCGCCTCGACACCGACAACGCGAGCTACGTCGCCAATTACGAGGCGATCTACTCCGTCGAGACGGACACGCGCGGCAAAGACCGCATCACCGTCTTCGACGGCAACGTCGAAGTGCGTACGCCGCAGCGGACCAGCCGTCTGCGCGCGGGTGAGACCGCGTCGGTCGACGACCGCGGTCCGTTCGATCTCATCGGCGATCAGCGTTACGCCGCCGACGACTTCGAGCGCTGGTTCCTCAAGCGCGCCGAGAAGTTCAGCAACTACACCAGCCGCTACATGGATCGCCGTCTCTCGTACTGGAACGACGATCTCGACGACTACGGCCGCTGGGTCTTCGTCAGCGGCATCGGCTACTCCTGGCGCCCGACGGTGAGCGTCGGCTGGCGCCCGTACTACAACGGCTACTGGTCGCGCCGCCACGGCTGCCTCACCTGGGTCTCGTACGATCCGTGGGGATGGGGCACGTATCACTACGGCCGCTGGGCGTTCGACCCGGGCTACGGCTGGGTGTGGGTGCCGGGCTACGGCTACTCGCCCGCGTGGGTGTACTGGTGGTACGGCCCGACCTACACCGGCTGGGCGCCCGCGGGCTGGTACGACTGCAATCGCGGCTACTACGACTGGGCGTACAGGCCCTATCGCCACGCCGGCGTGAACATCGGCTTCGGCTTCTACGGCCGCGTGCGGGCGAGTGAGATCGATCTGCGCCCGTGGACGTTCATGGACGGCAACACGATCGTGTCGACGCGCGTCGATCGCGCCGCGCTGACGA
>DATFHJ010000108.1:0-10584 GCA_035248585.1 Thermoanaerobaculia bacterium | reverse complement strand
GCGGCAGAGAACGCGGCTGCCCCAGACGCCGGCCGGCAGCGCGATCGCGATCGCGGCTACGCCGAGGAGCAGGGCCTGGCTGAAATAGATCCGCGCGATCTGCGCGCGCGTGCCGCCGAGCGTCTTCATCACGCCGATCTGCCGCACCTGCGCGGCCATGAGAGCGGTCAACAGGTTGACCACGATGACGCCGCTCAGCAGCATCACGAACAATCCGAAGCTCGCCAGCATGAGCATCAGGAGACCCATGAGGTCGGCGTGCGGATGCTTGCCCGGCGGCGGGATGTCGACGCGCGTGACCGGATGTCCGCGTGACTCGATCGCCCGCTTCACATCGGCGACGACGCGAGCGGTGTCGCGGTTGGTGACGATCAGCACGCGATTCAACGAACCGTCGCCGGTGAGCTGCGCGAGCGTGGCCTGCGAGATGTAGCCGTAGACGCCGTTCTCCATTCGCGCCTGCGCCTGTCCGACGTCGTGCACGCTGCCGGAGACGCGCAGTGTGCGTTCCGCGCCATCGTTCGTCCGCACGAGCACGCGATCGCCGATCTGGACGCGCGCGACTTGGAAAGCGTCGCGCTCGATGAGGATCTCGCCCGTCGCCGGCGGCCATGCGCCGCGCTCGCGTTCGAGCTTGCTGATGCGGAGGTCGGCGAAGTCCTTGACGACGAAAAGTATGAGGTTCCGCCAACTGCTCGTCCCGCCCTTGATCCTCCCGCCCACGCTTTTCCGCGCCTCGGCCATCGCCACGCCGGGAACCGCGCGGACGATGTCAAGGAGTGCGTCGTCCACCGCGTCCGTGCGCAGCGTGGCCGAGGCGGGATTCGTGGCGAGATAGCCCCGGTTCAGCTCGCGCGTGAGGATCGCGTAGCTGGCGAGCACCGAGGAGAAGCCGGCGATGCCGACGGCAATCGCCAGCACCACCAGCATCGTGCGCGTCTGCTCCTGCAGCAGATCGCGAAACGCTTTACGCCAGGGTGTGGTCATACGATCGCACCATCCGCGATCTCGATCGTGCGATCGATCACGCGCGCGACGTCGCGGTCGTGCGTGGCGATGACGACCGTCGTGCCGCCGGTGGCGAGACCGCGGAAGAGGTCGAGCACCGCGGTGGCGTTCGCCGAGTCGAGGTTGCCGGTCGGCTCGTCGGCGAGGATGACGGGCGGATCGTTCGCGAGCGCACGGGCGATGGCGACGCGCTGCTGCTCGCCGCCGGAGAGCGCGGCCGGCAGTTTGTCCGCGTGTGCCGCGACACCGAAGCGATCGAGCAGCTCGAGCGCGCGGCGGCGGCGTTCGCGCGGCGCGACCGTGCCGCAGAAATCCATCGGCAGCATCACGTTCTCCGCGGCCGTCAGCGTCGGCAGGAGCTGGAAGAACTGGAAGACGAAGCCGACGTTGCGGCCGCGCCATGCCGCGAGCTTGTTCTCGCCGAGGGAATGAATCGCGTTGCCGGCGATCATCACGCTGCCGCTCGACGGCGTGTCGATCCCGCCGATGACGTTCAGCAAGGTCGACTTGCCGCTGCCCGACTTGCCGGTCACGGCGACGAGCTCGCCCGGACGGATCTCGCAGTCGACATTGCGCAGGGCCCGGAACTCGCCCGCGGCCGTCTCGTAGGTCTTGGAGACGTTTTGTAGTTTGATCATCATGGCCGGCACGCTACGCGCGCGGCGCTGAACGCGTTCTGAACCGGCCGTTCAGATGCCGTTCAGGTTCCCATAGACATCGTGGAGCGGCAGGCTTTAGCCTGCCGGACGCTTCGGCGGGCTGAAGCCCGCCGCTCCACCAGTACGATGCGAGTCCTCGTTGCGGAAGATGAAACGGCGCTCTCCACGCAGCTCGCGGGCGCGTTGCGCGGCGCTGGTTATGCTGTCGACGTCGTGGCCGACGGCGAGCAGGCCGATTTTCTCGGGCAGACCGAGACGTACGACGCCGTGGTCCTCGACCTCGGCCTGCCGCGCGTCGACGGCCTGACCGTGCTGCGCCGCTGGCGCGAGTCCGGCCTCACGATGCCTGTGCTGATCCTCACCGCGCGCGCGAGCTGGAGCGAGAAGGTGCAGGGGATCGACAGCGGCGCCGACGATTACCTCGGTAAGCCGTTCCGCATGGAAGAACTGCTCGCACGGCTGCGCGGCCTCATTCGCCGCGCGACGGGACAAGTCACGTCGCAGCTGCGCAGCGGCAATATCGTCCTCGACGCGCGCCACGGAAACGTCACGCTCGACGGCGCACCGGTGCGTCTCACCAGCCACGAGTTTCGCGTGCTGTCGTATCTCATGCATCACCGCGGCCGCGTCGTGTCGCAGGCCGAGCTGACGGAGCACATCTACGCGCAGAATTTCGATCGCGACTCGAATACCGTCGAAGTGTTCGTGGCCCGCCTGCGGCGCAAGCTGGGAGCGGCGTCGATTCAGACGATCCGCGGCCTCGGCTATCGCATGGGCGAGGAGCAGGAGTGATGTTGCGCTCGTTCCGCGGACGCCTCTTCCTCGCGGCCCTGCTCTGGACCACGGGCCTGCTCTTCTTCGCCCATCTCACGTTCTATCTGCTCGCGCGCCACTACCCGGTCGTGCTGCGGCTGCGCTTCCACAGCTTCATCGTGTTCGCGATCGTCTGCATGATCGCGGGATTTGTTTTCCTGCGCCGCGGCCTGTCGCGCTTCGCCGCGCTCCGCGACGCACTGGCCGCCGTGCGGCAGGGATTCACGAAGCGGATCGAAGGCGATTACCCGAGCGAAGTGGAGCCGCTGGTGACGGAGCTGAACGACCTGCTCGATCATCGCGATGAGGCCGTGCGCCGCGCGCAAACGAAGGCCGCCGATCTCGCGCACGGATTGAAAACGCCGCTGGCCGTGATCGCCCACGAATGCGATCGCCTCGGCGAAGAGCCGGCCGCGGCGATCCGCCAGCAGCTCGACCGCATGCAGCGCCAGATCGACTTCCACCTCGCCCACGCCCGCGCCGCCGGATCGGCGGCCACGCTCGGCGCGCGCACCGTGCTCGCCGAAGCGGTCGACGCCCTCGCCCGAACGCTGCAGCGTCTCCACGCTTCACGCGGCCTGCAGATCGACGCGCGCATCCCGCCCGCGCACGCCGTCCGCGTGCAACGCGAAGACCTCGACGAAATGCTCGGCAATCTGCTCGACAACGCGTGCAAGTGGGCCCGCTCGCGCGTGGCCGTGGCGTCGATGATCGTCGGCGACCGCATCGTCATCACCGTCGACGACGACGGCCCCGGCCTCGATCCCGCGCTCCGCGAAGCCGTCCTCCACCGCGGCGTCCGTGCCGACGAAGCCGCCCCCGGCTCCGGCCTCGGCCTGGCGATCGTGCGCGACCTTGCGGAGGTTTATGGGGGTTCCATTGCGTTGGAGAGCTCGAACATGGGGGGAGTGAGCGCGCGATTGGAGTTGCCGCAGGCAAAGTAACGCCGATCACAGCCGCCCTCTGCGCGGCGGCTTAGCTTGCTTGGATCATGCGGTACAGAAGTCTGTTCTTTCTCGCGCTCTTCCTCTCTCTCTCAGCAACAGCAGCCGAAACGAAGAAACCGTCGGGCGTTGCCAGCGACGGCACGGTAACGGGCACGCTGACGATCAATGGTCAGAAGTTTCCGCTCACGCACGTGTACGCGCGCAAGCGTGAGGCGTGGCCGGCGGATGCGACGGTGCTCGACGTGGATGCGGCGGAGCTGTCGTGCGGGATCATCGATGTGATCTTTGCGAACGCGGCGTTGTCCGAGGGGACGATCGCGAGCATCCTGCAGCACGAGTACAAAGGCTCGGAGAAGACTCGCGGCGTGCGGTTCGTGATCGACGGCTCGGGGAAGGGCGATTGGGCGACGATGTTCCTCCTGGAGTCGGGCGCGGTGAAGGGATACGGCATCACCCAGACCAACGGAGAAATCACCGGCGGCCAGCGGTTCGCGGGAAAAGTGTCGTGCAAGAACGAAGAGGTCACGCAGGTGCGCATGTTCGATCTCACGTTCGACACGGGCGTGAAATCGCAGTACGCGCGCACGGAGACGGAAAACGCGAAGCGGGTTCCGGACGGAGCCGTCGCCGAGGAGTTTCTGAAAGTGCTCCCGGGCGAATGGACGATCGAGCGCTGGGTAGGGCTCGGCTGCCTCACGGCCAGCGGAAAGCTGGCGGTGGAAGAGCGCATCAGCCCGCGCGCCTTCCGCGGCATGTTCTCCATCACGCTGTCGAGCGGGGAGAAGGTGGAAGAAGACGTCACGATCTCGCTGGCGGAAACGAAAGTGCACTTCGAAGGCGGGAAAGTGCGCGGAGGCGAGGGCGTGTGGGAGCGGGACGTGCTGGACTTCGAGCTCTGGCAAAACCTGCTGGTCGGCAACAACACGACGGATTACGTCGTGCTGCGAAAGAATTGACGATCCGCCCTAGTGCAGCCAGCCCGGCATCACCCCGCGGCGGCGCGCTTCGTCGCGGAACTCCGCGAGCGCGCGCTCGGCGCGCGTCACTTCCAGTTGCGCGCGCGGGATCTGTTCGAGCGTGAGAACGAGCTGCGAGGAGTCGTAGGTGTAGTCCTTCGGCTTGTACCCGAGGGAGGCGAGTTGGAAGATGCGCGACTGCAGCTCGCGGGCGCGGGTCTCGATGAGCTCCAGTTCCTCCTTCGCGCGGCGGACCGCCTCCTGATATGCGCGCGCATCGCGGCGCCACGCCCATTCATCCTGATCGGAGAGCTTCGTCTCTTCCGCAGTGGGCGGGGGCGGGAGCGGGGTGACGCGTTGCTGCGGAGGCGCGGGCGTACCGGAGTGATTTTGTTCGAGCTTCTCCAGCAGGCGTTTCTTATGATCCTCGGAAACGGCCAGTTTCGTGGTTTTTGCAGCAGGCGCAGGTGGGTTTGCCACGGGTGGAGCGGCAGCCGCTTCTTCGACGACGCGCTCGATCTCCGAAGCGGGGAGCGAGTAGAGCGTTCCTTTCACGCGGAACGTCATGACGCCGTTGTCGTTCTGCGGCGGCGCGTCGACCGTAATGCGGTCGCCCGAGCGCAGCACGAGCGTCGTCGTGGTGAGCGTCAGCAGCAGCGCCGGCAGCAGATTCATGGCACTAGAGTACAACCGGCGGCCCGCCGCCTGCATGCCCGAACGTTACATGACGATAAAATCCCCTCGACTGCATGGGAAGTAGCATCCCGCACCTGCACCTCCACTGGGTGTTGATCGCCGTTGGCTGCGGCGTCCTCTATTTCGTTTTCGACGCCATCCGCTCGTTCGCCGTGCAGCTCAGCCCGGTGCGCCTGCGCCAGCTCGACATCGAGGACGTCCCCAGCGGCGCGCTGGTCCAGCTCGCGCTCGTCGCCGGCGTCGCCTCGACGACGATGATCTACGGCGAGATCGCCATCACCACCGCCGTGATGCGTGCCGCGATCATCTGGGCGGTCGTGGTCCTGATCTGGAAACTCGCCCTGGCCATGATTCCGGAGAGCATCGCCGAAGCCGTGCTCAAGGTGCTGCTGCCGCTCTCGCGTGCGAGCCGGATCGTCTCCTGGCCGCTGCGCACGATGCGCGAGCGGCGCGAGCGCGCGGAAGAGTTGGAGGACAGCAGCGAAGAGGATCCGACCGACGAAGAGGTGCAGGCGTACGTCGACTTCGGCGAGGAAGAGGGCATCATCGAGCCGGCCGAGGGGAAACTGCTGCAGTCGATCGTCGACTTCGGCGACCGCATCGCGCGCGAGATCATGACGCCGCGCATCGACGTCGAGGCCTTCGACGCCCGCCGTCCGCTCGAAGAGCTGGCGACGCTCTTCAGCGACTCGAAGTTCTCGCGCATCCCGATCTACGAGACGAGCATCGATCACATCACCGGCATCGTGCACATCAAAGAAGTCTTCGACGCCATCCTGCGCAACGACCAGAAGCCGGTGTCGGCACTGGCGCGCCCGCCGTACTTTGTCTCCGAGACGAAGAAAGTCTCGGAGCTGATGCGCGAGCTGCAGAGCGAGCATCTCGAGATCGCCGTCGTCGTCGACGAATACGGCGGCACCGCCGGCATCCTCAGCCTCGAAGACATCGTCGAGGAGATCGTCGGCGAGATCGCGGACGAGCATGAAGATGAAGAAGCGACGATCGTCGAGATCGCAGACGCGACGTATCTCGTCAGCGGGATCCTGCGGGTCGAGGAGCTCGAAGACAAGCTCGATGCGAAGCTCACCGGCGAAGACTACGAGACCGTCGCAGGCCTGATCTTCACGACGCTCGGACATATCCCGAAAGTCGGCGAGGTCGTGACCAGGAACGGATTCCGCTTCGAAGTGGAGCGCGCGGACCGCCGCCGCATCTATCGCGTGCGCGTGAGCCGCGATCCGGACTGGCGGCCGGAGGAAGAAGAAGAGGGGGAGGACGAATGAAGGCAGAAGGCAGAAGGCAGAAGGCAGAAGTAAGAAGTCGCAACACGTGTGGCGCGAGCTTTCTCATTTCTGCCTTCTGCCTTCTGCCTTCTGCCTTCATCTTCTGACGCATGGCAGGTTCCCACTTCGGCATCGTCGCCCTCGTCGGCCGCCCCAACGCCGGCAAGTCCACCCTCCTCAACCGCATCCTCGGCCAGAAGGTTTCGATCGTTTCGGCGAAGCCGCAGACGACGCGCAACCGGATCGTCGGCATCCTCAATGAGCCGCGCGGGCAGATCGCGTTTCTCGACACGCCGGGGATTCATCGTCCGCTGCACAAACTGAACGTGCGGATGATGGATCACGTCCGCTCCTCGCTCTCCGAGGCGGATGTCATCGCGCTCATCGTCGACGCAACGGAGCCGTTCGGGAAAGGCGATCAGTTCGTGATCGAGCTGCTGCGCCAGGAAAAAGAGCACAACCCGGACGCGAAGCGATTCGTGATCCTCAACAAGATCGATCTGCTGAAGAAGACGAAGCTCCTGCCGCTGATCGAGCAGTACCACGGCTTCGGGATCTTCGACGAGATCGTGCCGATCTCGGCCTCGAAAGGGGAGGGGATCGACGAGCTGATCGCGCTGCTGTTCCAAAGCGTGCGGCAGGGCGAAGCGGTTTATCCGAAAGAGGACTACACCACGCAGCCCGAGCGCTTCTTCGCCGCCGAGATCGTGCGGGAGAAAGTGCTGCAGCACACCTCGGAGGAATTGCCGTACACGACCGCGGTCTCCGTCGACCGGTTCGAAGAAGACGAGGAGAAAAATCTCGTCAAGATCTACGCGACGATCTTCGTCGAGCGCGACTCGCAGAAGCCGATCGTGATCGGCAGGCAGGGCGCGATGATCAAGCGCATCGGCACGGAGGCGCGCACGGAGCTGGAGACGATCCTCGGCGCAAAAGTGTTTCTTGATTTACATGTGTCCGTGCACGAGCGTTGGCGCGAAGATGAGCGATTCTTAGGCGAATTGGAATGGCCGCTCTCCTGACGATTTCGCGTTAACATACGCCTCCAGTCTTTCGTCGTCACACCACAATTTAGTGAGGAGGATCCCGCATGGTTTCACGCGCAGTTCGTCTCCTTCTCGTGCTCTCCCTGATGCTGGTCGCCGTCCCGCTGCTCGCGCAGCAGACCGGCGCACTGCATGGGATTGTCACGGCCTCCGATGGATCGGCTTTACCGGGCGTCACGGTCGAAGCCAGCTCCAACGTTTTGCCCACGCCTCGCGTCACGGTCACCGACGCGTCCGGCGAGTTCCGGCTGCCGGCGCTCGTGCCCGGCGAGTACACGCTGACGTTCTCGCTCGCCGGCATGCAGCCGTCGAAGCGAAACAGCGTCGTTCTCCTCGGCCAGGATCGCGTATTGAACGCGCAGCTCAGCGTCGGCGAGGTTTCGGAAGAAATCACCGTCACCGCGCAGGCCACGCTCGTCGACAAGGAGTCGACGGCCATTCAGACCGGTTTCAGCCAGGAGGAAATTCAGGCTCTCCCGGTGCTGCAGAACTACGGCGATCTGCAGAAGCTGATCCCGGGCGTGATGTATTCGAACGACACGTTCCGCGGGCCCAGCGCGGGAGCCAGCGGACAGGACAACGTCTACATGTTCGACGGCGTGAACATCACCATGCCGCTGTTCGGCATTCTCAACTCGAACATCGTCCAGCCGAACACGCGCGACATCGCGCAGGTCAACGTCGTCAAGGGCGGCGCGAAGGCGATCGACTTCAATCGCGCCGGCGGCTTCCTCATCGACTCCGTCAGCAAGTCGGGAACGAACAAGTTCATGGGCGAGGTCAGCTACCAGATCCGTCCGGCCGATTTCGTCGCCGGCCAGGTAGGCGGGACGAACCTCACGTATGCTCAGGACCGCACCTGGGCCACCGCCAACATCGGCGGCCCGATCCTGCCTGATCACCTGTTCTTCTACGGCTCGTACTATCGCCCGGAATACCAGAAATCGAATCAGGCCAATCTCTACGGCGAGCTGCCGGAATACGAGCTCACGAGGACCGAGTATTTCGGAAAACTGACGTACACCCCGACGGCGTCGCTGCTGATCAACGGCACCTATCGTCACTCGCACACCCTCGAGAACGCGGGGGACTTCACCTCGTTGCAGGCTCCGACCACCGGCTCGGAAACCGAAGGGAACGTGAAGATCGGAACGCTGGAGGTTTCGTGGATCACGAACCCGAAGAGCTTCGCCACGTTCAAGTTCACGGACTTTCAAAATCCCGGCAATGGACCGCGTGCGGAAACGGTCGCGGACGCGACTTTTTCGACGACAGTCGGCACACAACTCGACATCGCGAACCTGGCGACGCTCGGCCGGTTCATCGTCCCGACACCGCTGCCCGGCAACACGGCGCAGACCGCGTTCATCCAGCCGTTCATCAATCAGTACGGCTACGTTTGCCCCCAGGACGCCGCCGCGCGCGGTCTGTCCTGCACTCCGGGCCAGCGCACCGGCGGCGGAACGGTCGGCTTTGGACAGTACACCGACAATCAGGACGACTTCTATCGTCGGGGCGGACAGGTCGGCTACAACTACTCGCTCGGTACGAACATCACGCATGACCTGCACGCCGGCTACCAGCGCTACAAGGATTCGGAAGATCGCGTCATCGTGTCGAACGGCTGGGGCGTGATCACGATCCCCGCGGCGATCGGGACAGGCCGCGGCTCGGGCCAGTGTCCGGCAGCTGTCTGCGGCACCGCGAAACCGGCGTATTTCGTCGCGCAGTTCAACCAGCAGGGCTTCGGGAACCTGCCGCCGATTCACTCCGAGTTTCAGTCGCAGAACATCGAGTTGAACGACACGATCCGCATGAACAACTGGTCGTTCAATGTCGGCGTGCTTGCCAGCAACGACACACTCTACGGACAAGGCCTGGCGAAGGCCGACAACCTCGCCGGCTTCGTGTCGTCACCCGGCACCAAGTACAAGATGCACGAGTTCGGTTTCAGCGACATGCTGCAGCCGCGCCTCGGCGCCACGTGGGCCTACAACGGCAGCGATACCGTCTGGACGAGCTATGCCCGCTATTTCCCGGCGGCGAACTCCGATGCCCGCGCCGCTTCGTGGGACCGCAATCTTCAGCTCGAGAACTTTGCCTACTTCGATGCCACCGGCAAGCTGCTCGGAGTGGAGGCGAACCGTGCGTCGTCGGGCAAGTGGTGGCAGGAGGGGATCAAGCCGCCGCACATCGACGAATACATGATCGGAACGGCCCGGCAGCTGACGAGCCGCTGGTCGGGCCGCCTGTATGGCCGCTACCGTCGCGGCGCGGATTACATGGAGGACGTGCCGAACGACGCACGCTCCTATCCCGGCGCTCCGGCCGATATTTCACACGACTTGTATATTCCGAACCTCACCGACATTCGCCGCGCTATCGGCAGCGGTTCGCTCAGCGGCTCCACCTACGTCATCGCCAATCTCGACGGCGCGTTCACGAAATACTACGAAGGGACGGTCGAGCAGCAGTGGAACGGTGACCGCCTGTCCGTCAACGGCTCGTACACGTGGAGCCATTACTACGGCAACTTCGATCAGGACAACACGTCGTTCAACAGCGCCAATGACGCGTCGATCTTCATCGGCTCGTCGAACATCGCCGACGGTCCCGGGCGCCAGCTCTGGAACTTCAAATACGGCGATCTGCGCGGCGACCGCCGCCATAACCTGAAGCTCCGCGGCGTCTACCAGCTCCCGTGGAACGGAAGCATCGGAGCGTTCGGCGTGTACCAGTCCGGTCAGCCGTATCAGCTCGAGAGCAGGCTTCCGTACCGGGCCATCGGTGGCGCCAACAGCGACACCAACATGTACGTGGAGCCGGCCGGACGGCGCAGGACGCCGAGCCAGTACAACCTCGACCTGAATTACACGCAGAATATCGGGCTCATTCGCGGCCTCAATCTGCAACTAGCCTTCGACATCTTCAACGTCACGAATAAACAGGTCGGCTACGACTATGAAACGCGCATCGCCAACCTTCTGACGACGAGAACCGACATCGACACCATCGATTTTCCCTCTTCGATCTACCCGGCGCTTCTGGTCGCGAACGGCATCAGTGGGACCTCACTCCTCCAGGCACCGTTTGCAAAAAACTACACCGCGCCGCGGCGTTACCAGATCGCCGCGCGTATCCAGTTCTGATCCGGATTCTGTGGAGCGGCGGGCTTC
>DATFHJ010000107.1:0-70362 GCA_035248585.1 Thermoanaerobaculia bacterium | reverse complement strand
CGTGCGGCACGAACAACTGCGTCACTGTGCCTTGCGCGTACGCGGCGCTGAAGTCACATTGGACGTCGCAGAGAAACGGCGTCTCGAAATCGCGCGCGGAGCCGTCGCGCGCAATCGACGCGACGGCGACCGCTACGTTGTGAGGATCTCTGGAGGACACTCGGATGAACGGGACATACCATCCCGCCGCCGTGGCAATCGGACGGAGAAGTCTCTTGCTGTACGTCGACAGCGGCACGGACGACGTCGTGACCGCGCCGGTTTGCGGATCGATGCGCGCCATGCGGATGGCATTGCCGTCCCCTTCGAAGAGGACAAAGGAGTCGCCGTCATACAACAGCGCAGGCGGCTCGAGACTCAGGCGCGATCCCGGAACGGGCTCGAAGATCTCGACCGGCTCCTCATCCAGCGGCGTGCCGTTCAGGGCATAACGACGCACGAACAGCGCGCCTCGGTCGTCCACGGAGGAAAGCTCCTTCCAGGCGACGAGAAAGCTGTTCGGACTGCCCGCCACCGCCGCGAGAGCGACTTCCCGCCGCGCCTCGTTCGTCACGTTGAATTCCGTGCCGTCGATCCAGCCGGAGATCGTGTGCGAAGGCTCATTGGTCCACACCGCCATCCGGTGGGAGCCCGACGATGCGATCTTCACTCCCGACTGCGCGGTGAGGGAGCGCGACAGGAGAACCACTCGGTCCGACGAATCCGCGAGCTCGCTGAAATAGCGAAACCGCAATCCCACCACGTCCGGCTCCGAAGAGAACCGGGTGTCGGACCAGATCAGCAGCGCCGTCGTCTCGTTGGTCGCGAATTTTGCCGAGGTCGATGCGGTCTCCGACAAGACGTACGGCTCGTTGAGCGGGTTCCCATTCCCGTCGAGGCGAATGGCGCGCAGCTTTCCGGTGGGATACGTCATATCGTTGAGGAGCAGCAGAAACTCTCTGCCGTCCCACAGCAGGCCGGCCGGCAGCGATTCCGCCGGGATGGGAATCGTGAACGGCGGTTTCAGCACGTTTCCGTCGAAGCCGAGAATCATGAAACGCGCGGCACCGGCGCGTTCCCACCAGCTGATCATCAGCCGATCGCCGGACGCACGCATGTCCCAGAGCGGCGTCTGCGGAGGATCGGGAAGCTTCTTCAACGTGCCGGAATTCGAAATGGCCGATAGCCGCGACGTGCAGGGCGAGAACGGTTTGCAGCCGGCGATGACGAATCCATCGGGCAAAGGAACGGCTTTCAAAAAATACGCGATGTCGAGGTCGCGCTGCCGGATCACTCTTCCGATGCGATCCAGAACAATGGCGATGTGTTTCTGCTCCGGGTAGCCGACGCTGACGACCAGCAGATAGGTAGTGCGGTTGGCGAACAGACCGTAACTCCCGTAGTACTCGCCGTGCTCGAGAACCGGGTTCGGCGGCCCGAGCGGCTTGCCGTCGGCGTCGACGCGTTGCACCCAAAAGTACCGGTCGTCCACCCACAGCGCGAGGTAATCGCCGTCGCCGGTGGATGCATAGCCTCGGTAGTCATCGATCTTCCGCGCGAACGGCTCCAGCGGCTGGCCGAGCGAATCGAGGCGCAATTCAAAACGCGGAGTGTCCGTCTCGTCGAAGTTCATCCACGACACGACGAACTCGCTGCCGTTCGTCACCAGCGCGGTGGATGTTTGCGCGAACGCCGCGGGGCCGCTGTCGCTGTTGCGCGAGAGCGCGACCTCGGGGCCGAGGGCCGGTGCGGGGATGCCGAGGAGCAGAGGGAGGACGAAGGCGAGCATCGGATTGGAACAGATTATGTCAAATAATTATATGTTCGCAATCCCCTGACAGCCCGCCCTCCCAACCCCGTTGTATCCTTCCGGCCTCTCATACAAATAATGGAGGTGCGGAATGACTCCTGTGGTTCTCGTGCTCCTGGGAACGCTGTTTGGGCTTCGCAATCCGGGCGATGGGGGGCGGCAGCTCGTCACCGTCGATCCCAGCACCGCGGCCGTCGCGCCGATCGGCGCGAGCATTGATCCGCCGAACGGGACGTCGTCGGGCGTCGTCGCGCTCGATACGGATGGCGGGCGGTTCTTCTTCGTCGGCATGCCGTCGTCCGGGACGGACTGGCGGTTGTACACGGTCGACACGGCCACAGGCGCACCGGTGAGCTCGCCGGCGATCGATCCGGCGACGTCGATTCTCGGACTCGAGTACGACGACGCGGCCGACATTCTCTACGGCATGCGCAATCCCGGCGACGGCGGAAAGCAGATCGTCACGTACGATCCCGCCACCGGCGTCGCGACGCCGATCAGCGCGAGCATCTCGCCATCGCTCGGCGTTCCTGGCGGCGTCACGGCCCTCGACGCTGCGGGCAATCGCTTCTTCTTCATCGGCACGCCGTCCGCGGAGTTCGTGCATCGCATCTACACCGTCGACACCGTGACGGGCGCGGTGCTCGGCAATCCGACCGTCGATCCGGCGACGTCGATCCTCGGCCTCGAATACGATGCCGCCGAGGGCGTGCTCTACGCGCTGCGCAATCCCGGCGACGGCGGCAAGCAACTCGTGCGGCTCGATCCCGCCACCGGCGCCGCGGTCGCCGTGAGCGGCAACATCTCGCCGCCCCTCGGCATCGCCGGCGGCGTGAACGCGCTCGACGCGGCGGGCAACAAGTTCTATTTCATCGGCATCCCGAGTGCCGAAACCGATTTCCGCATCTACACCATCGACACCGCGACCGGCGCGGTGCCGAGCAATCCGACCATCGCCGGCAGCTCGTCGCAGTTCTTCGTCGGCCTCGCGTTCAGCGCGCCGTCGGGGCCGCCGCCGGGACCGACCGAGGTAACGATCGACGTGAAGAGCACGATCAATCCGAAGAGCAAGGGCGTGATTCCGGTCGTGATCTTCACCACCGCGACGTTCGATGCGACGACGGTCGATCCTTCAACGGTGCGATTCGGGCCGGGCAATGCGTCCGAGGCGCATGGAACGGGTCATGTCAGCGACGTCGATGGAGACGGAGACCTCGACCTGATGCTGCACTTCCGCACGCAGGACGCGGCCATTCCGTGCGGCGCGACGTCCGCGACGCTGACGGGGCAGACGTTCTCCGCTCAGGCGATTCACGGCTCCGACACGATCACGACCACCGGCTGTCCCTGACTTGGAAAGCGCCGGCTGAGCCGGCGCGGTCCATAGCCAGAGAAAAAGGCCGCCCCCCTTGACAGAGTCGAGTCCGCAACTTACTGTATTAGGTGTCTAATACAGTGCTGCAGCAGGATACGACTATGTTCGACATCAACCCCAGCAACGCCGCCCCCATCTGGCGGCAGATCGAGGAGGGGATGCGCCGGATGATCTCCCTCGGCTCGCTCAGCGCCGGCGACGCCGTCCCCTCCGTGCGCGAGCTCGCCCAGCAGCTTCGCGTCAACCCCAACACCGTGGCCCGCGCTTATCAGCGGCTCACCGACGCCGGCGTGTTCGCCGTCCGGCGCGGCGAGGGAACGTTCGTCAGCGAACAGCCGACCCAACTCAAGAAATCGGAGCGCAACGAGACTCTGCGCGATGCAGCCACCCGTTATGCCGGTACCGCCGTCGCGGTCGGCGCCTCGTTCACCGAGGCCTCAACGGAGCTGGAGCATAGCTACGACCGGCTCGTGCGCGATCACAGGAGGAAAGCATGACCGCCATTCGCGCGGAAAACGTGACGATCCGCTACGGCAGGCGCACCGCCGTGGACGACGTCTCTCTCGAGGTCACTCCCGGATCCGTCTACGCGCTCATCGGGCGCAACGGTGCCGGCAAATCGTCGCTGGTGCGTGCGCTCACCGGCCAGCTGCGGCCCGACCGCGGCTCGCTGCAGATTCTCGGAAAAGACGTCTGGGGCGGACGCGAGGCGCTGATGGAGCGCATCGGCATCGTCAGCGAAGAGCCGGACGTTCCGCCGGAGATGCGCGTCCGCGAGCTGGCGTGGTTTTCGTCGCGCCTCTACTCGCGCTGGCAGCAGGCGTCGTTCGACGAGCGCGTGAAGCGCTTCGGCATCGCGCAGAACGCGCGGATGAGCGAGCTGTCGAAGGGACAGAAGAAGCAGGTGACGCTCGCGCTGGCACTGGCGATCTCGCCCGAGGTCGTGATCCTCGACGATCCCACCCTCGGCCTCGACGTCGTCGCCCGCAAGTCGCTCTTCGAAGAAGTGATCGCGCACATGGCCGACTACGGCGTTACCGTCTTCATCACCACGCACGACCTCGCGCCGGTCGAAGCGGTGGCCGACCGCGTCGGCATTCTGCTCGACGGCAGGATCGTGCTCGACGAAGAAGTCGAGACACTCAAGTCGCGCTTCCGGCGCATCCGCTTTGCCAGCCAGCCGGTGGCGCTGCAGACCGGAAGCCTCATCACGGCCGCCGTGCGCCAGTGGGGCAGCGGCACCGAGGCGGTGATCAGCAACTATGACGACCTCGCCTTCGAGCGATTCCGTGACGCGGCGCATCTGAGCGCCGTCGACGTCGCGCCGATGTCACTCGAAGAGATCTTCATCGCCATTGCTGGCGAGCAGGGAGCCTGAACATGAGCCGCACACTGGTGATCGCGAGCCGCGAGCTTCGCGAACGTTCGAGAATTTTTCTGATGGCAGCGGCGATGGCCGTGCTGCCGTTCCTGGCCGCGCTCGTGCCCGGCGCGAGCGACGACCGTCCGATGGTCATCGCCGCCGTCGGCGGGTTCATCGCCGTCGCTCTCGCCCTCGGCGTGGCGATCGCGATGGGCACGTCGACCGTCTCCGGCGAATTGGTCGCCCGGCGCATGTCCTTCTACTTCTCCAAGCCCATCTCGCCGGCCGCGATCTGGTTCGGCAAGGTGCTCGCCGCCGCCGTCACGAGCGCGTCGTGCTTCGCCATCGTCGCGACGCCGGCGTTCCTCGCCACCGGCAATCAATGGCAACGCACGCTGGGCGGCCCGCGCATGCTGCTCCTCGTCGCCATCGGCATGGTGGCGATGTTCCTCGGCGTGCACGCGCTCAGCACGATGGTGCGCTCGCGCTCGGGACTGATCGGGCTCGACTTCGTCCTCGTCCTGGTCACGGGTCTCGCGCTGTACTACATCCTCCGCCCGATGCTGTTCGCGAGCGCGGAGCACACGAAAGCCCTGTTCCAGATCGTCGCCGCGTCGTTCTTCGCGATCCTGCTCGCCGCGCCGGTGTGGCAGCTGGCGAAGGGACGCACCGACCTTCGCCGCAGCCACGCGGCGCTCTCGCGCGCGATCTGGATCAGCGTCGCGGTCGTGGTGGCGATTCTCGCGGCGTACACCGCGTGGATCATGAACGTCGATCCGAGCGATCTGCGCGTGTACGGTTTGATGCAGCAGGCTCCGGGCGGCAACACGCTGTTCCTCTCCGGCAACGCGCGCGGCGACATCTACACGACGTTCCTCATCGACGTGAACAGCGGGCGCCACGAGCGCGTGCCGTCCCTCGGCTGGTGGGGCGCGGGGTTCTCGGACGACGGCAAGGCCGTGGCGTGGCTCGAGCCGGTGTGGCGCGGATTCGGATTCGCGGGCGCGGAGATCTACACGAAGCGCCTCGACCAGCCGGGCGCGGAGCCGCTGGCGACTGGCGTGCGCACGGGAAGCGCCTTCGCGCTCTCGCCGGACGGCTCCCGTCTCGCGGTGGTGAACGACTCGACCATCTCGCTGCACGAGGTCGCGACGCAGCGGCTTCTGGCATCGGTGCGGAGCGACGCGCCGCCGGCGAATGCGATGGCGCTGTTCTTCGTGAACAACGACGTCGTCCGTTTCTATCGCTGGCCGCACGGTCATCAGAAGCTGGAGATCTTCGAGCTCGACGCGCGGACGAAGTCGATCGCGAAGACGGGCGAGCTCGCGCCGGAGGGTCTCATCAAAGGCGTTCGCATGAACGCGGACGGCTCGCGCATGGTGCTGCCGCGCAACGGCCTCGTCGCCGATGCCCGCACCGGCGCGGTGCTGGCGAAGCTGCCGGTGAGCGGAATCAGCTCGTTTCACTCGGCGATTCTGTCCGACGGCACGATCGCGCTCTTCGCGCAACAGAAGCTGCATCTCTTCGCGCCGGACGGAACGCCGCGGCGCGAGATCGCGATCCCGGTGAAGTACCTGATGATCTCCGGCGAGACGGACGGCAACAAGCTGATTGCCGTCGGCTCGGACCAGGTCTCCGACGATCGCACGGGCCGCGGCCGCAGGGCGTTCGTGATCGATCCCGCGCGCGGGACGATCGAGCGGACGCTGAACGACATTCGCGGACCGATCCCGAATTACACGGACGAGCGTCTTACGCGCTATCGCGCCGACGAGAAGCTCGTCGCCGTGAATGCGGAGGGCGATCTCGTGACGTGGAACGCGAAAACGGGAGAGGTTTCGAAAATAGGGCGCTGACGCGCCCTATTTTGCGTGCGCCGCTTTCGCGGTCTCGGCCAGCGCCGCGAAGGCGGCGCTGTCTTTCACCGCGATGTCGGCGAGGACCTTGCGGTCCATCGTGTTGCCGGCAGCTTTCAGTCCGCTGATGAACTTGGAGTAGGACATCCCGTTCTGGCGCGCGGCGGCGTTGATGCGGGCGATCCAGAGCTTGCGGAACTCACCCTTGCGATCCTTGCGGCCGGTAAACGCCGAGTTCAGCGCCTTGTCGACGGCCTGCTTCGCAATCCGGTGTCCGCGCGACTTCATCCCGTAGAAGCCCTTGGCGAGCTTCAGGATTTTGGCGCGGCGGTTCTTTCTCTTGGGACCTCGTTTGACTCTTGCCATGGTTCTCCTCGTTTCCTTTCGTTTCGAGCGGCCGGGTCAGGAGTAGGTGTTACCCGGTACGCGCTCCGTTTGGGCCGTACTTACTTGTACGGCAGCATGCGCTTCACGGTCTTCGCATTCGCGGGCGAGACTTCGACTTCGCCGGCGAGCTTGGACTTCCGCCCCGGCGACTTCTTCGTCAGGATGTGCGAATGGAAGGCGTGATTGCGCTGCAGTTTGCCCGAACCGGTCTTTTTGAACCGTTTCGCGGCTCCGCGATGTGTCTTCATCTTAGGCATAGCTGTCCTCTTAAAGCCTGGTGCGTAACCAAGTTGTGCCGGTAGGGATTCCCGGGTCGGCTCTAGGTCTTAGGTATTAGGTCTTAGGTCTTAGGTCTTATGAGTCGTAAGCTCTCGCCGCCTGATACCTGAGACCTGCTCCTGATCCCTATTTGCTCGGCGCAATGATGATGGTCATCCGGTTGCCCTGCACGTCGGGATGCGGGCTCTCGGCGGCGCCGAACTCCTTGATCTCCGCCAGCAGGCGGTCGATCACGGCTCGGCCGAGCTCCATGTGCGTCATCTCGCGGCCGCGGAAGCGGACGCTCGCCTTCACCTTGTCCCCGTGCTCGAGGAAGCGGATGACGTGGTTTTTCTTGAAGTCGAAGTCGTGCTCGTCGATGCGGGGGCGGAACTGCACCTCCTTGACGACGATGACCTTCTGCTTCTTCTTCGCCTCGCTCTGCTTCTTCTTCTGCTGGAAGATGAACTTGCCGTAGTCCATGATCTTGCAGACGGGCGGGTTCGCCGTCGGCGAGATCTCCACCAGGTCGAGGTCTTTCTCGCGAGCCATATCCTGCGCCTGCTGGATCGGGACGATTCCGACCTGTTTCCCCTCGGAATCGATCAGCCGCACCTCGGCGGCGCGGATCATGTCGTTGATGCGGTTTTCGGGCTCGGCGGGTCTTGGGGCGAATCTTGGATTACGGCGTGGTGGGAAAATACGTTAGTCCTCCTGTTGTTGGGTCGATCAATGTACGGACAACCGCCTCGCATTGTCAAACGAATGCGTGTCCGCGGCGTCTGAACGCCGTGGAGGCCCTTTCCATTGCGTTCCCTCGTTCTCACGCTGTTTCTGCTCACCGGCTGCGCTTCTTCCGAAACCCACACTCTCCTCTCCCGCTACGCGATGTACGGCTTCGACGGAGTCGCGCTCGTGTCGAAGCACGGCCGGGTCCTGACGCACGACGCCTTCGGCCGCGCGACGGTCCACCAGCGCTACGACGCCGGCTCGATCATGAAAACGTTCGTCGCCGCGGCGATCCTGCAGCTCGAAGCACAGGGACGCCTTCGTACGTCCGACACCGTGGCCGGCCCGATCACGATCCATCAACTGCTCACGCACACCTCCGGTCTGCCGCTCGATCCGCCGAATTCCACCGATGACTTGTTTGATGCCGCGGCAAAGGCGAAGCTCGTCGCCGCGCCGGGCGAGCGCTATTCGTACTCGAATTTCGGCTACGGTCTGCTCCTCGGCATCGTCGAGCGCGCGAGCGGACAGCCGTTCGCCGGGTACGCGCGCGCGCATCTCCTCGAGCCCGCGGGCATGCGCGAGAGCCGCTTCTGGACCGAGCCCGCGCTGCCGGGCGAAGCGATCGCCGCCGCATTCACCGGCAACTCCGACGAGGAGCTCGAGCCCGCGGAGCCGCTCGTGCGCAACGGCCCGAACGCGCCGATGTGGGGCGGCAAGTACACGTTCGGCGCGGCCGGGATTCTCACCACGGCCGCGGACCTCGAGCGCTGGTGGCGGTGGCTGACCAAGCATCCCGAGCTTCAGCGATACGGCTGGAATACTCCACCGAACAAGATCTATCGCGGCGGCCTCGTACGCGCGAGCTTCATCAGCATGCTCGCGTACTACCGCGAGCACGACGCGGTGTTGATCTATCTCATCAATCGCAATACCGGCTGGCACCTGCCGATCGAGAAGAACGTCGAGCGCATCCTCGCGCGCCAGCCGTACGTCCTGCCGCCGCCGGTCGTTCGCGGCAAGGACGTGCTGCCCATCGGCGACTCCCAGCAAGCGCTCTCGCTTCTCTGGTCGCTCACGCCCGAACAGCGCGCGGCCGCGGCGAACGCCGAAACGCTGGTCAAGCAGCAGATGAGCGAGCCGTTCGAGATCCTCGGCACGACGCGCCATCCGAGCAGCGCGCGCAACCTCCAGACCTTCGTCCGCACCGGCGACACGATCCAGCGCGTCATCACCGACGGCACGAAGGTGCTGGCCGTTGCGAAAGGCGTCCCGCCGTCGGCCATGCGCCGGTTCCGTCCCACGGGCAACGGAACCTACGCGAGCTACGATCCCGCGACCGACAGCGTGATCACGGCGCGAAAAACGGACGCCGGCTACGTCCTCGAGAACGCAGCCGGCGAGCGGGTGGTGCTAAAGCGTTAGCGCGCGCGTGCGCGCCAGCTCCTGCGCCATCGCGATCACATCCTCGACGCTCAGAGTCGGCTGGTCGCCGCCGCTGCGTTTGCGGAGAGTCACGGTTCCGGCGGCGGCTTCTTTCTCGCCCACCACGAGCATGAACGGCACCTTCTGCAGCTGCGCGTCACGGATCTTCGCGCCGAGCTTCTCGTTGCTCTGGTCGACTTCGACGCGCAGGTTCGCGGCTTTCAGCTTCTCCGCGACCTGTGCGGCGTAGTCGGTGAACTTCTCGGACAGCGGGAGGACGCGCATCTGCACGGGCGCGAGCCAGAACGGGAACGCGCCGGCGAAGTGCTCGATGATGATGCCGATGAACCGCTCGAGCGAGCCGAGGATCGCGCGGTGGATCATCACCGGCCGGTGCGGGTGATTGTCCGCGCCGATGTACTCGAGCTGGAAGCGCTCGGGGAGGGTGTAGTCGAGTTGCACGGTGCCGAGCTGCCACGGTCGGCCGATCGCATCGTGCACCTGGAACTCGAGCTTCGGCCCGTAGAACGCGCCCTCGCCCGGATTGATGTGGTACTCGAGATTGTTCTTCTTCAGCGCGTTCTCCAGCGCCGACTCGGCGTTGTCCCACAGCTCGTCGTTGCCGATGCGCTTTTCCGGACGGGTCGACAGTGCGATGCGCACGTCGCTGAATCCGAAGGTGTCGTAGATCTCGCTGATCAGCCGCAGCTCGCGGTCGATCTCCTCCTCGATCTGCTCCGGAGTCACGAAGAGATGCGCGTCATCCTGCGCGAACGAGCGCACGCGCACGAGTCCGTGAGTCACGCCCGAGCGCTCGTAGCGGTGCAGACGGGTGAACTCCGCGAGGCGGATCGGCAGATCGCGATACGAGCGCCGCTCCAGCGCGAAGACCTGGGTGTGGCCGGGGCAGTTCATCGGCTTCACGCCGTACTCGCGCTCCTCGATCTCCGAGAAGAACATGTTGTCGCGGTAGTTGTCGTAGTGGCCCGAGATCTTGAACAGCTCGGTGTCGAAGATGATCGGCGCGATGACCTCGGTGTATCCATCGCGCCGGTATTTCTCGCGCACGAAGTCGATCAGCTCGTTGTAGATCACGGTGCCGCGCGGCAGGAAGATCGGCATCGACGGCGCGAAGTGGCTGAACATGAACAGCCCCAGCTCCTTGCCGAGCTTGCGGTGATCGCGGGCCCTGGCCTGCTCGAGCTGCTGGAGATGCGCGTCGAGCTGCTCCTTGTCGGCCCAGGCGGTGCCGTAGATGCGCTGCAGCATGGCATTGCGCTCGTCGCCGCGCCAGTACGCGCCGGCGACGGAGAGGAGCTTGAACGCGCCGAGGCGGCCGGTGGAGGGGACGTGCGGCCCGCGGCAGAGATCGAACCACTCGCCCTGGCGATAGACGGACAGCTTTTCATCGCCGGGGATGGCCTGGATGATCTCCACCTTGTACTTTTCGCCGAGCTGGTCGAAGAGCTTGATCGCTTCGTCGCGGCTCCACTCCTCGCGCCGGACTGGAAGGTCGCGCTTCACGATCTCAGCCATCTTCTCCTCGATGCGGCGCAGGTCTTCGTCGGTGAACGGACGATCGGTGCCGAAGTCGTAGAAGAAGCCGTTCTCGATCACCGGGCCGATGGTGACCTGGGTTCCGGGAAACAGCTCCTGGACCGCCATGGCCATGAGGTGGGCGGTGGAGTGGCGGATGGTGTCGAGCCCGGCCTCGGTCTTCGCAGTGACGATCTCGATCTTCGCGCCGTCGGGAACGGGCGCGTAGACGTCGACCACCTTGCCGTTCACTTTGCCGGCAATCGCATCTTTCGCCAGCCGCTTGCCGATCGACGCCGCGACGTCGGCGACGGTCGCGTTCTCGGCGATTTCTTTTACGGAGCCATCGGGCAGTTGCACGTTCATGAGAAACCTCGCATCGCTTGTGTGGAGCGGCGGGCTTTAGCCCGCCGGCATCCGGCGGGCTGAAGCCCGCCGCTCCATAAAACAAAAGACAGGGCCGAAGCCCTGTCTCGTTGATCTTTCTGACTGTCTCAGTAGACGATCATCGACAGGGCGCGAGCGTGGTGCTCGTCGTTCGCGTCTGTCCGGTGCCCGTCGTTCGGTTCATAAGCCCGCGGAGTATAACACCTCGCCTCAGAACCGCAGTCCCACCGAGACGCGGAACGTCCTCGGCGTTTGATAGTCCGCTTCGCTGTCAGCCTTCCCGAAGTTCGGACCCTTGATGTAGTTCACGCCTTCCACCGGCTTCTCGGTGAACGGGTTGAACGGCTGCAGGCCTTTCGCCGGACACGGCGCGGCGAGGTTGCCGGTGGTCTGCGGCGCGCAGTCGACCGCGGTCAGCACTTCTTCGTTGAACGTCTGCACGCCCTGCTCGTTGAAGAGATTGATCACCTCGGGCTGGATGAACAGCTCGATGCCGCGCACGAGGCCGAGCTTGTAGTTGATCGCCAGATCCGTGCGGGTGATGTTGCCCGCCTTGATCGCCCCGCGTCCGCCGAAAAAGTACGTCACCGTGCCGGGCGGCGTGAGGTATCCGGGATTCGTCACGTATGGACGCGAGTCGATGTCGGCGTCGATCGACGTGCGCGTGCCGGAGTCGAAGTGCTGGAGCAGCGAGATGTTGAATGCGCCGAACGAGGTCGGCACGTCGTAGCCGGCCCACAGCCGCAGGCGATGGCGCTGATCGCCGGTCAGATATCCGGTCGGATAGTTCCAGCTCTCGCGGCGATACTCCGGATATTCGCCGGCGATGCCGACGAGCGGGCCGCTGCCCGTGTCTTCGCCGGTGACGTTGCCGACGAGGCGCGACCACGTGTACGTGCCGCCGACGCGCAGACGCTCGAGCAGCCGGTAGTTGAACTGCGTCTGCACCGCCGTGTACTCGCGGTCGTAGATCTCGCTGTCGCTGCGGATGATCGAGAGGTCGTACGTCGCGCCGGTGCCGAACCGCGTGTCGGTGACCTGGCCCGTGGCCAGGTCGCGGAACGACGTATAGAAGTTGTCCCAGTTGCGGTAGATCACGTCGGCGCGGGCGTAGCCGCGCGAGCCCATCGCGCTGCCGACGCCGATCGTGTACTCCTTCACCATCGGCGACTTCAGCCCGTCGACGTCGAGAATGCTCTCCACGCCCGGAACGCTCGGCGTGGTACGGAACGGGCGGCGGCCGGTGCCGCCGTTCTGGAAGAACCAGTCCATCACCCGGCGGATCGCCTCCTCCGTTCCGATCAGGGAGCTGGTCGGCGCATTCACGTCGTTGTTGATGTTCGGCCCCATGTAGTTCCACTGCAGCGACGCGTTGCGGCCCGCGGGATCGGCGTCGTTGGCCGCGCCCTCGGAGAGGCGTCCGACATACGTGCCGTAGCTGGCGTTGAAGATGATCTTCCCGTTCGCGAAGAGGTCGTAGTGCGCGGCGAGACGCGGGTTGATCGACGAGTCATCGGCGATCTGGAACGTGCCGGCGCCGCTGATCGTGTCGTTCTTGTCGTAGCGCACGCCGGCGTTGAACGACCAGTGATTGTTCAGCGTCCAGCGGTCGTTCAGATAGACGGAGCGCGTGGTGTAGTCGGAGCCCTCGCTGAGCACGAAGATCGGGAGCCAGCTGATGCGCGTCAGGCCGCCCGTGCCGCCCGGCATGCGCGGATAGATCACGCCGTTGCGGACGATCGTGCTGGCCACGCTGATGCGGTAGTCGCTGCCGTTCTGATAGTTGTTCACCGCGCGCACTTCGTTGAAGTCCTCGTAGCCGGCCGCCACCTCGTGACTGCCGAAGCGCGGCGTGGAGAGAAAGTACGTGCCCTTCGCGGTGTAGACGCGGATGTCGCGCTCTTCGCCTTCCGGCGTGGCCCGGAACGTCGGCGACCAGTAGCGCGTCGCGCGGGCGCGGTCGGTGATGAGCGTGCCCTTGATGTTGTCGTAGAACGGCGAGCCGCTGCCGACGAATTTGAAGTCCTTCTTCGAATACTGCGCCTCGACGAAGAAGCGGTCGGTGAAGACGCCGTTGTAGTTCAGCGCGAAGAGCGAGTTCGGCGTCTCGCGCTCTTCCACGAGACTGTCGAGGTCCATGATCACCTGGCCGGTCTGATTCGTCTCGCTCGCGTCGACGTCGAGGAACGAGCCGATGACGGTGTGCTTCGCGGTCAGCGAGCCGGTGATCTTTCCTTCGAGCCGCGTTTCGTCGGTGCCGTGCGGATAGGTGACGGGCGCGAGCTGCGCGCCGATCGGGATCTGCACGCCGTTCGCGTCCTGGTCGCCCTGCCGGGAGAGGCCGAGAACCGTCTGGCGGATGTCGGAGGTCTCGGCGAGACGGCCCGCGCCGAAGAACCAGAGCCGGTCGCGGAAGACCGGCCCGCCGAGGGTTCCTTCGTAGACGGAGTTGATCTTGTCGGCCTGGTCGGTCGTGAGCGGCGTCTTCGCCACCCACTCCTCGTTGTTCAGCGTGGAGCGGAGGCTGCCGCTGAACTGGTTGCCGCCCGATTTCGTCAACGTGTTGACCACGCCGCCGGTGAAGTGGCCGAACTCCGCGGAGATGCCGCCGGTCAGCACCGTCGTCTCCTGGATCGCGTCTTCGATGAAGAGGTTGTGCGGCTGCCCGCGGAGGTTCTCGTTCACGATCACGCCGTTGACGAGATAGAGGCTGTCGAACGACATCGCGCCGGAGATGATGATGTTGTTGCCCGGCCCGTTGCTGTTCACGCCCGGTGCGAGGAGCGTGATCCCCGCCAGCGTGCGCGCCACCGGCAGCTGCTCGATCAGCTCCTGGTTGAAGTTCGTGCTCACCTGCGTCGACTCGACGGCCGCGGTCATCGGCGAGTCCGCCGTGACGGTGATGGCTTCCGCCACCGCCGCGGGACGCAAGTCGACGTCGATACGCTCCGTGAGGCCGGCGGCGAGCACCGGTTTCTTCGTCATCGTCTGCATGCCGGCGAGCTCGTACTGGATCGTGTAGCTCCCCGGCGGGAGCAGCGGGATCAGATAGTCGCCGGCCTCGCTCGTTACCGCGGTGCGTATCCCCTGCAGATTCGGGGAGCTCGCGCTGACGGTGACGCCGGGCAGGGGGTTGCCGTCCGCCGTGACTTTGCCGCTGATCGTGGACGTGGGGATCGACTGCGCGAGTACGGGGAGCGAGAGGAGAAGGATCACAGCCCAGAACAGCCATTGCCGTTTCATGGTGACCTCCGCAGACGTTTCAAAGATGGCTCGAACGCTACTCCCGCTTTGCACGCGGCGCAACCGGATGGTGGAACTTCATAAATCTTCCATTACTGCCAGCTGTACATTCAAATAATTATCTGTAATATGCGTATAACCCATATCGCCAAATAACATTGAGGTGAAGCATGAGAGTCCGCCCCACGGTTGTTGCGTTGCTCCTCTGTTTGTTGTGTCTTCCCGCATTCGCCGCGCCGAAGTGCTCCGATCCCATCCAATCGTTCTCGGCTTCCGATGCGCAGACGGGAGAGGCGGTCGCCATGACCTGGTCTCTCGGCGGCATCGTTCCGCTGTCGCAGACGATCGCCGGCCATGATTTCGCCGAGCCGGTGACGCTCCCGCCGAATCAGCTCAGCTACTCCTACGTGCCGAAACTGCCGGGGGAGAAGCATGTGACGCTCACCGTGGTGACGGAGTGCGGCACGTTCAGCCTCACGCGGAAGTACCACGTGAAGCAGTGCAATGTCGTCACTCCGTTTCTGACCGTCGACAAGACCACGGTTGCGCCGGGGGAAACGATCAACGCCTCGATCGAGCTGGAGCCCGGTCACACCGCTCGCTGGGTGGTCACGAACGGTGCTCCGTCCGCGACCAGCGGCGCGGCGATCCAGATCGTGGCCGGCGCCTCGGGCAGCGTAGGCATCGAGGTTTTCGTCTCGCGCGGGAGCTCGTGCGAGGTCTCGACCGGCGCGGCGGTGGCGATCGTGCAACCGTGCTCCATCGCCGAGCCGGTGCTGCAGAGCAGTCCCGCGCAGCCGGTGCCGAACACCACGTTCCGCCTCACTCTCATGAATCCCAATCCGAACGAGACGGCGACGTTCACCGCCAGCGGCGCGATCGTGCTGCAGACCACGCCGGCGTTCATCGTGGTCCTCGCGCCGGCGAGCGGCTCGTTCACGATCAACGTCGCGCTGACGAATGGCGCCTGCTCGAAGACGTTCAGCCGCTCGTACACGATCACGCCGTGCAACGCGGCGGCGGTCGTGAGCAAAGTGAGCGGGTCGTGCGGCACCGGCATCGTCGCCGCCGATTTCACCGGCACCGCGCCGTTCCAGGGACGCTGGAGCGACGGCGTCACGTTCGTCACGAACGATCCGCACATCGAGCGCAGCGTGACGCGCGCCGGCACGTACCGCATCACGTTCTTCCGCGATGCGAACTGCGTCGGCACGTCGAGCGGCAGCGCGACCGTGAGCGCCGCGCCGCCGGTTCCGTTCATCGACGTCGATCCGATCGCTGAAGGCGGATATTACGGATACGACACCTGCCCCGGCCTCGTGCGCGGCGCGCAGGTGCTCACGCCGGTGCCGGCGGGCTATGAAGTGGTCTGGAGCATCCAGAACGGCACGATCCTTTCGGGACAGGGCACGCCGGCCGTGCAGTTCAGCGGAGCCGCCCCCGGTCCGTCGCCGCTCACCGCCGTGCTGCGCAACATCACCGACGGCTGCACCTCGCAGCCCGGCTCGATCCCGTACATTACGACTCTCGGTACGCCGGAGATCAGCGTCTCCGTCGAGCCGGCGACGATCGGTCCCGGCGGAACTGCCGTCGTCAGCGTCACGCGACTCAATCCTTACGGCCGCTCGAGCGGCGTCTACTCCTCGCTGCCCTTCGACACATTGCAGTTCCTCGACGACGACGGCACGGTCACGCGTTACGAGTACCGCTCCAGCAGCGGCCCCGGCGTCGCCACGATCACCGCGGAATCCTCGAACGCCTGCAGTCAGCCGGCGACCGTGACGGCGACGCTCACGATCGACGCCAGCATCCCGGTGATCGCGCGGGCGAACGTGCGCCTCATCGGCTCGAGCTGCCGCGACAACGCGGTCTTCGCCGAATTCACCGGCACGCCGCCGTTCAGCGGGCGCTGGAGCACGGGCGAGAGTTTCTTCGGATGGGACTCGTATGCGTTCCTCTATCCCACCGCGCCCGGCACGTACACGCTGACCGAGTTCAGCGACGCCAACGGCGCCGGCTCGATCAACGGCTCCGCCACGTACGACTACGCGCCGCTGCCCCGGCCGCAGATCTCCAGCCAGAGTCCGGCCTGCCCGAACAGCGTCGTCACGGCCACGATCGCGAATCCGATTCCGGGTGCGGCGATCACGTGGATGACCTGGAACGCCACGATCCTCTCCGGCCAGGGCACGGACAGCGTCCAGGTGCAGCTCGACGGCGTCGATGCGAACGTCACCGCGTACTTCACCACTCCCGAGAGCTGCAGCCCCGACGGCTTCTGGTTCTTCGACGTCATCGACTCGGTGCAGCAGCCGAACTTCCAGCTGTACGGGGTCTACTCCGGCTCGTCGACCGAGATCTATGTGAGCCTCGATCCCAACACCGAAACGTGGGCGTTCGAGAATTCCCTCGGCGACGCGATGGAGATCGTCAGCCAGATCACGCCGACCTTCTACCTCGTACGCTACACGAGCTCGCACGGCCCGGGCGACTCGACGGTGCGCATCTACGGCACGACCACGTGCGGAGCGCCGTTCGAGGCGACGGCCGTGATGACGGTCTTCCCCGTGCCGCCGACCGCGACGCTCACCTCGACACCCGGCGCGATGTGCGGCGCCACCGTCACAGCCACGCTCCGCGGCGTGGCCCCGTTCACCGGCGCCTGGAGCGACACCGGCGAGACGTTCACCACCAGCGACACGACCGTCACGCATTTCGTGCGCAACACCCGCTACCTCCGGCTGCGGCTCACCGACGCCACGGGCCTGACGAGCTTCAGCAACGAAATCTATGTCGAAACGCCGGTCCTGCCGTTGCTCTCCATCAACACGACGTACCTCCTCTGTCCCGGCGCGACGACGACCGTGACCGCCGAGGGGGCGCCCGCGGGCGCGGAAATCCTCTGGAGCCTGCAGGGCACGAGCGGCCGCATCGTCAGCGGACAGGGGACGAGCGCGCTGGTGGTGGAAGCCACGGAGCCGGGCGGGATCGCCCTGAGCGCGTTCTATCGCACCGCCGACGGCTGCGAGAGCAACGTCACGGGATCGTCCGGCATCTTCGTGCCCGGACCCGCGGCGAATCCGGCGATCGCGCTCGCCTCCGATACGATCACGGCCGGCGACGGCACGGACGTCACGATCACGTTCGACGCCTCGTCCTACGAGTCGCTGAGCTGGGAGACGTCGAACGGCGATCCGCTGTACCCGGTCGACTCGAATGGTCAGACGTTCATGCTCCGGTACGTTTCGGAGAACGGTCCCGGCACGTCGACGATCCGCGCGTACGGCACGACCTTGTGCGGACAGTCCGTCGAATCGACCGCCACGATCACGATCGCTCCGGCGAATCCTTAGCCGTTGTTAGGCTGGACTTTGCGGCCATCGCATGACACGATGGCCGCAAGGTCCCTTCCCCTATGCGCATCTTTCTGGCAGTCGTGTCCTTTCTTTATGCGTCGGTTCCGCTCGTCGCCAATGCCGCCTGCGAGCCGCTGCCGATGTCGGTCCCGCTCTACGCGTGCGAGCGCGGCACCGCCACCGCGTCCGTGAATCCCGTCGAAGGCGCGACGTATGCGTGGACGGCGGAGTCGGCGACGATCACCGGCGGCCAGGGCACTTCGCGCGTCACCGTTACTCTCGGCGACGCATCGTCCTCGGTCGCGCGGCTCAGCGTCATCGTCAGCAGCGGCTCGTGCAGCCGCACCGCGAGCGGCATCATCAACGTGCGCAAGCCGCTGTCGATCGTTGAGCTGAAAGCGCCGGCATCCGTTGAGGCGGGATCGAGCGTCACGATCGAATGGACCTACGCGGCCGGCAGCCAGCCGGCGTCGCAGGTGCTCACCGGAGATCTCTTCCCGGCGCCGGTCAGCGTTCCGGCGGATCAACGCAAATACACGTTCACGCCGAACGCGGGCGGCACGCGCACGGTCGAGCTGATCGCCTCGCATGCGCCCGTCATCGCGACGGTCCCGCAGCCGAAAGGCGGCCGCCGCCGCGCGGCCGGCTCCACGCTCGTCACGGCCGCGAACTGCGCGGAAGTGCACGCGACGAAACAGCTCAACGTGCGCTGCAATGCAGTCGGGCCGACGATTCACGCCGCGAGTGACGTGGAGAGCGGCGTCGCCTTCTCCGCGCACGTCACGCTCGACGCGGGCGAGAGCGCCTCGTGGTCGGTCACCGGCGGAACCATTGTCAACGGCGCGGAGAGCGCGGAGGTCGAAGTCGTCCCCGACGATCTCGTCACCGAGCTGCAACTCGGCGTCACCGTCGCGCGCGCGAACAGCTGCTCGGTCGAATCGCATTCGACCTTGCGCGTGCGACCGCGGCAGGCCTGTACGACGAATCCGCCGAAGGCGAACGTGTCGCTCGTCGGACGCGGATGCAAGAGCGCGACGGTACAGGCGAGTTTCAGCGGCGCGCCGCCGTTCCGCGGCACGTGGTCCGACGGCAAGACGTTCACCACCTTCGACACGACGCTCACGCGCGAGATCACGAGCACCGGCGACTTCACGATCCTCGGCTTCAGCGACGCGCAATGCCCCGGCGAAGTGACGAGCACCGCGCACGTCGACGCCTTCAACCCGACCGTCGTCCTCACCACGAACGACGCCTGCGAAGGCGCGACCGTGACGGCGCATTTCACCGGCAAGCCGCCGTTCCGCGGACGCTGGCTGCCGGGTGAATGGTTCGACACGAACGACTCCACGCTCACCATGGACGTGCCGATCGGCTGGTCGTCGATCTTCGTCGAGCATCTGACGGACGCGTACTGTCCGGACGGCGGCGAAGGCGTGACGTCGAACACGATCTACCTCCGCGCGCATCCGGAGACCTGGATGGATCCGGGCCCGGTCTGCATCTCCTCGACGCCCGGCTACGCGAGAGTGAATTTCACCAGCGATCGGGAACCGTGGTCGGTGCAATGGTCGGACGGCGTGGTGTCGACGCAGACGCAGCGCGGCTGGCCGTTCGTCCTGCGCGATTTCCTCAGCACGAAGTGGGATGACACGATCGAGATCGCGCGCGCGTGGGACGCGAGCTGCGAAGCGGTCGTGAAAGACAAAGTCGTGAACCTCACGTATCGGCCCGCGCCGCGGATCGACAGCACCGATGTCACGACCTGCGTGAACGGAACGATGAAGGTGGCGTTGCAGGCGAACGCGCCGCTGCATCCCGACACGATCCTGACGTGGTCGGCGACGAACGCGGAGATCCTCAGCGGGCAGGGCACGCGCGAGATCACGGTGAAAGCGACGCAGCCCGGCTGGACCGCGCGCGTCGCGGTGCAGGCCACGTTCCCCGACGGCTATTGTTCCGAAGCGCGAACCGACAGCATCGGCGTTTACGTCGCGGTTCCGCCGCAAGTGACGAACGTCGTCGCCGAGCCGGCGTCGATCCCGGCCGGCGGGCAGACCACGATCAAGTTCACGCTCGCCGGCGACGTCGAGTTCTTTTCGCTGGAAACGACCGACCCCGCGCGCGACAGCGACATCGACATGATCCACGGCGGCTGCAACCTCCAGGGCGTCTGCTCGTTCCCGTTCAAAGACACGCACGGCCCGGGCAATGTCACGGTGCAGATCTTCTACGGCGGACACTGCAACGGAAATCCGCCGCCCGCGTCAGTCTCATTCACGGTGACGCCTTGAAGACTTCGCTCCTTTTGTGCGCGTTGCTTCTCGCGCATCCGCTGGCCGCGGCGAACGACTGCCCGAAGACGATGTCGGCGCCGCTCTTCGCGTGCAGGAACGGCAAGGCCACGGCCGCCGTGCCGGAGCTCGCGGACGCGATTTACAGCTGGACCGTCGCGGGCGGCACGATCACCGCCGGCGCGGGCACGCCGCGCGTCGAGATCGCGCTCACGAATGCGGCGCAGGCATCGCTGACCTGTACGATCACCACGCACGACTGCACGAGCGTCGTCACCGGCATCATCAGCGTGCGCGATCCGCTCGTCATCGCCTCGATAAGCGCGCCGGCCTCGGTCGATCAAAACGCGCCGGTCACGCTGACGTGGAGCTACGGCGGCACGACTCCGCCGGCGTCGCAGGTATTGAGCGGCGATGGATTGCCGGAGCCGGTCGTGCTCTCCGCGTCGGAGCGCAGCTACACGTTCACGCCGCAGAGCAGCGGCGTGAAGACGATCGATTTGTTCGCGAGCTACGCGACCGCCGCCGCGGCCACGCAGCCTGCCACCGGCGGCAAGCGCCGCTCCGCGGGACGGAGCACGGTCGGCGCGACCGCGTGTCCCGACGCGCGCGCGAGCGTGAGCGTCGAAGTGCGCGGCTGCCTCGTCGCGCGCCCGCGCATCAACGCGCCCACGTCGACGTTCGCCGGGATGACGTTCGACGCCTCAACGATCCTCGGCTCGGGCGAGACCGCGCACTGGAGCGCCACCGGCGCGACGATTCTCTTCGCCGAAGGCGATCGCGTTCGATTGCGCGCCGATCAGGAAGGCACGGTCAAGCTGACGGTGCGCGTCGAGCGCGAGCCGGCGTGCTTCGCCGAGTCGACGGCGAGTGTCGGCGTGAGACCGCGCTCCGAGGCCTGTCCGGTGACGCCGAGCGCGAAAGTGGAGCTCGTCGAGCAGACTTGCGATCGCGCCACGCTCAAGGTCACGTTCACCGGACGCGCGCCGTTCCGCGCGCGCTGGAGCGACAGCGGCACGCCGTTCACCTCGTCCGCCGACACGCTGACGCGCGAGGTGACGAAGGCCGGGACGTACACGCTGTACGACTTCAGCGACGACGCGTGCCCCGGCACGGTCACGGGCGCGGTGCCGTACGAGCGCTATCTTCCCGGCGTGAAGCTCGAGACCGCCGGCGGCAAGTGCACGAACGCGAAGGTCGTGGCGAAGTTCACCGGACAGGCGCCGTTCACCGGCAAGTGGCGCGGCGGCGAGTGGTTCACGACCGGCGAGTCGCAGCTCACGATCGACAATCCCGCCGTCGGCTCCTATCAGCTCGAAGTGCTGCGCGACTCGCGCTGCCCGACGAACGACGCCGTGAGCGAGACCGTGCAGATCCTGCAGCCGGCGCCGGTCGCGCGCATGGTCGACCGCTACTGTCAGTACTCTGCGCCGCGGCCGGAAGTCGGTCCGACGGTGACGGTGGTGTTCGACTCGAACATGCATCAGCCGCCGTACAAGGTGTGGTGGTCGGACGGCGTCGTGACGTCGAGCGACATTCCGATCCACGGACGCTACGACACGTCGCTGCAGGTGGGCGATACGAAGACGTACGAGATCGCGCGTGCGGCCACCGGCCAATGTGAGGCGCTCGTGCCGGTGCGCACCACCGTCAGCAGCTATCGTCCGCCGGCGCGGATCGATACGTCGAAGACCCAGCGCGTCGTCTGCGCGAACGCGATCGGGCAGGCCGCGCTCAGCTACGTCCCTCCCGGCGCGCAGCTCGTGTGGGAAGTGCTTCCCGCCGGACAGGTGCTCAGCGGGCAAGGCACATCCGCGATCACGTACAGCGTGCCGCAGGCGGGAGATGTGAAGGTGCAGGCCACAACGATGTACGCCGACGGCGCCTGCTCGTCGTCGAATTCGTACGAGACGGTGCTCTGCATGGCGCCGTCGAGCGTCACCGACTACCGCGCCGACTCGCCGACGATGAAAACGAATACGTCCGTGAAGGTGCGCTTCACCCTCGGCAATGTCGAAGGCTGGAGCGTGATCGCCGACCGCACCGGCAACGTCACGTTGAACGGCTGCACGAACGGCCAATGCACCGCCACGTTCACCGACACCATCAGCCAGCCCGGCAAAGTGCGCCTCGAGCTGCATTACTCCAATCACTGCGACACGCACTACAAGACCGCGGCGGTGGATGTGACGATCGAGCCTTGAAGTGGAGGACAGGCACTCCTGCCTGTCCATCTGTCCTTCGTTCGGGACAGGCAAGAGTGCCTGTCCTCCACCCGTTAGGGCACCATCATTGCCCGATGCGCACTCGCCTGCACTCGCGATACGATGCCTCGCATCCCGAGCATGAAACCCCACCGCGGTGCGTTGTGCAGCATCGTGCCCCCGCACATGCTGCAGACTCTGGCCGAGCGCGGCGATGACGACGATCGCCGCCGCGCGATCGCTGCGCTCGAATGGTCGCTGCAGCCGCGCACCGAGCGCGCCGCGCTGGTGATGATCGCCGGTCCCGTGATTCTTCCGCCGCTCCGCAAACGGCGCACGGTCTACGACGCCCGACACGACCGCGATTTACCGGGCGTCATTGCCCGCGGCGAAGGCGCGCCGCGGACGCGCGATACGGCCGTGAACGAGGCCTACGACGGCGCCGGCCGCACGTACGATTTCTTCCGCCGCGTCTACGGCCGCCGCTCCGTCGACGATCACGCGCTGCGCATCGATTCCTCCGTCCACTTCGGCGACGGGTTCAACAACGCGCATTGGAACGGGCGGCAGATGATCTACGGCGACGGCGACGGCAAGTACTTCCGTTCGTTCACCAGCGCGCTCGACATCATCGCGCACGAGCTCACGCACGGCGTCTCCCAATACACCGCCGGCTTCGCGTACAGCGGGCAGGCCGGCGCGCTCGCCGAACATTTCTCCGACGTCTTCGGCGTGCTCGCGAAGCAGTACTGGTCGCGCCAGAGCGCCGCGCGCGCGGATTGGATCGTCGGCGCCGGGCTCTTCACGAATCGCGTGAACGGCGACGGCATTCGCTCGCTGAAAGCGCCCGGCACCGCGTACGACGATCCCGTCCTCGGCACCGATCCGCAGCCCGATCACATGCGCGGCTACGTCCGCACCGCCGGCGACGACCGCGGAGTGCACGTCAACTGCGGCATCCCCAATCACGCCTTCTACCTCACGGCCACGCTCCTCGGCGGACGGGCGTGGGAGACCGCGGGCCGCATCTGGTACCACGCGCTTACGCGGGACCTCGGTCCGCGCGCACAGTTCCGTCATTGCGCCGACGCGACCTGGCGCGCCGCGGGCGCGCTCTTCGGCGCCGGCAGCGCGCCGCAGGAAGCCGTGCTCGCGGCGTGGAAGACCGTTGGCATCGACGTCTCGCCGGCGCTCGTGCCCGAAGGCCCGCGCCTGCCGGTACGCGAGCGGCGCATCCGGCTCGACGTCTTCGAGCCGATGACCGCCGGCGCCGAGACGCCGCACTTCGTCAGCTAGCCTTGCGCCTCTCCGCGCCGTCCCACTCGCGCCGGGCGTTCATGAACACGAGCAGCCCCGTCGCCACGGTCAACGCGCCGAGCGAAACGACCAGCACTTCCGGATTGCGCTTCAGATAGTTGGCGACGTCGTCGAAGAGCTCGTCGATGTCGGTTTCTTCGATGCGTGCTTTCACATGTCCGAGCGCGAGGTCGACGAGGCCCAGCCGATCGACGAGATCGACCAGCGTCTCCGTCGCCGCCGCCGTCGTCACAACGTTCCGCAACGTACGCCCGCTGCTGCTCGCGGCGCGCTTGCGTGTAGTGGATGTTCTCTGCGTAGCCATAGTTCCTCCAGGGCCCCTGCATTGCAACCTCTCGACCACGATGAGCTGGAATCGCGGAGTCCGCCGAGTGGCGGACACGACGCTCGCGCCCGGCATGAACGCGCGCCATCGCGTGCGTCTCCTGCTCGAGCCGGGCCATTGGGAGGAGTACGACCCGTTCCTGCTTCTGATGGAGGATTGGTTCCCGCGCGGCACGTTCGGCGACCACCCGCATCGCGGCTTCGAGACCGTCACGTTCGTGCTTGAAGGCGAAGTCGAGCACGCCGACAATCACGGCGGACGCGGCGTGCTGCGTCCCGGCGACGCGCAGTGGATGACCGCCGGCCGCGGCGTCGTGCACAGCGAAGAGGCGGGACCGGACGGCGCGCACACGCTGCAGCTTTGGATCAATCTGCCGGCGCGGCTGAAGATGACCGAGCCGCGTTACGAAGACTTGCGCGGCGGGCAAATGCCGTCTGAGGAGAAAGACGGCGCCTTGCTGCGCTACTTCCAGCCGTCCGTGCAGCATCTCCCGATCACGATGATCGAGCTGCGCCTTCAGGTGGGCGCCTCCGCATCGCACGAGCTCCCGTCCGATCACAACGCGTTTCTTTACATCATCGAAGGCCGGGCCGATCCCGCGCAGGCCGGCCAGGTCGTCTGGTTCGAGCGCCGCGATGGCGACGATGCGCCTTCAACCATCACCGTCGCGGCCGAAACGCCGCTGCACGCGATCCTCTGGGCCGGCCCGCCGCTGCGCGAGCCGGTCGCGGCGCGCGGTCCGTTCGTGATGAACACGCCCGAGCAGTTGCGCCAGGCATTCTTCGATTTTCAGAGCGGGCGCTTCTGACCTGTCACCACCGCCGTCGCTGCCAGCCCCATGTACACCGCGGCCGCCGAGTACGCGGCCGTGCGGCGTCCGAGCGCGAAGCGGCTCTTGACGCGATTCGTGATCGAGCTCGCCGCGAAGGCCCAGCAGGAATCGGTGATGACGGCCATCGTCACGAACAGCATGCCTAACACCAGCACCTGCCGCGCCGCGGGGGCCGCGGGGTCGATGAACTGCGGGAGGAAGGCGAGGAAGAAGAGCGCGGTCTTCGGATTGAGGATGTTGACGACGAAGCCGTCGCGATAGATGCGCCAGAACGAGCTCGCGGTGGAGGACAGACACTCTTGTCTGTCCGGCGCGTGCGCTTCGCGCAGCTTCTGCACGCCGAGGTAGAAGAGATAAAGCGCGCCGCCGTAGCGGAGGTACTGCATCGCCGTCGCGGAGCGGGCGACGAGGAGCGAGAGACCGGCCACGGACGCGAGCACGTGAACGAGTCCGCCGCTGGCGACGCCGAGGACGGACGCGATTCCGGCGGTGCGTCCCTGCGTCGCGCTGCGCGTGACGATGTAGAGGACGGCGGGACCCGGCATGGCGAGCAGCAGGAGCGCGGCGGCGATGAAAGAGACCATCAACAAAATAGTACCGGCTCCGGCCGCTGATCGTGGATAATGTTATTCGTATCATGCGAACAGTTATTTACGTGTTCCTCCTCGCGACGCTGCCGCTGTCGGCCGTCCACGCGCAGTGTCCCGAGGCCATCGGCAGCGACGTCGATCGCGACGGCGTCGATGATTTCTGCGACGCGTCGTATCTCCCGCCGTTCGCGCCGCCGTCGCCGAATCCGGGCTACGGCGCGAAGCGGATCCTCGTCGCGCATTTCAAGTTTCCCGGAGAAGCCCCGCTGCATGACGCGGAGGACACGCGAGCGCGGCTCATGGGCGCGCATCCGTTTTCGATCACGCAGTTTTACGCGGAGATTTCGTACGGCGCGGCGCCGCAGACGTACGACATTCGCGACTGGGTCGACCTGCCGCAGGACCGCATGTTCTACGAGACGAACGATCAGACCGGAGACCGGCTGGTCCGCGATGCGCTGTCGTATGTGGCCAGCCACTACGATCTGCAGGGGATCGATGCCGTCGTGCTGAACGTCGTGCCGCTCAACGGCTACTTCCCCGGAATCTACGCGTACCTGCCGCCCGGAGTGCCGATCGGAAACTCGGGCCTGGAGCTGCCGGTCGCGGTGCTGACGGGAACCGCGTTCGAAGCGTACTCCGGGAACGCGAGCCACGAGATCGGGCACACGTACGGGTTCAAGCACTCGTCGGAGGTGCGGTGCAAGACGTGGCGGTACGGGATTCCCGCGACCCTGACCGATCCCTTTTACAACGAGGAGCCGTGCGCGATCTCCGGCAGTGACCGCGATGGCGTCGTGTACGGCTACGCCGGCTACGACATGATGGGCAACCTGCGCGGGCATCCGAACTCCGCGCAGAAGTGGCAGGCCGGCTGGCTGCGGCCCGCGCAGCTGAAGGAAGCGCCGACCAGCGCCACGTTCGCGCTCGACGCCTACGAGCCGGCCACGGAAGGCGCGAAGGCGATTCGCATCCCGTACGGCGCCGACGAATACGGATTGCCCGTCGACTACTGGATCGAGTACCGAACGAAGCCGCCGGTCGATCTCGACACGCACGCGCCGCGCACCGATTTTCCCTCCGATCGCATGTTGATCTGGGCCCGCTTCCGCGTTCTCAGCGCCTGGCAATCGTCGACCTTCCAGTTCCTCACGCCCGGCACGACCGCGCCGTTGCAGCCGGACGGAATGCAGTTGCCGCCCGGCGGGACGTTCTTCGATCCGTACCGCGGCTTCCGCATCACGCGCCGCGCCGGCAGCAGCGTGGAAGTGGAACGATCGGATCTGCGGTTCGAGCCGGCGGTCGGTGTTCGCATCGGTCCGGAGGAAGTGCGCGAGGTGCGCGTCGTGAATGCCGGCGATCGAACGGTGACGTTCGGCGCGGCCCAATTGAAAGGCCGCACGCCCTCCACCTTCCGGATCGAGACCGACGGCTGCAATGGACAAGCGCTGCCAAAGGGAGTCGAGTGCCGCGTCACCGTGCGATCGCAGAAAACGCCGGGGCGTTTGGACATCGCGCGCGCGCATCTCGAATTCACGACGGACGATCCCTTGTGGCCCACGCCCACGATCGGACTCATCGGCGAGCCGCTTCCCACCCCCGACACGCTGCCGCGCGCGCCGTCCATCGGGAATCCGGTCGCGGGGATCACGACCGTGAGCGTGCCCTTCATCCCGCAGCCGTCCGGCACCGGAACGCTCGTGAGCTACACCGCCGTCTGCACCGGCGGGATTGCGAACACCGGTACCAGCTCGCCGATCACGGTCACCGGACTGACCTCCGGCGTGCCGACGCGCTGCGTCGTGAAGACGACGACGAGCGCCGGCGACAGCGCGTGGTCCGTGCCTTCGGCGCCGGTCACGCCGCTGTACGGACCGCGGCGGCGCTCAACGCGCTCTTAGCTCTTTCACGACGTCCGCGACTGGCCGCTTCTTGCCGTCCACCTCGTAATTGAGTCGGCGCATCGCCGTGTCGTCGATCGTGTCGCGCAGCGATTCGAGCGCGGCCGCCGCGCCGCGGCAGCGTTCGTCGAGATCGGCGCGGTGAACGACCACGGCGTCGTAGCGAGGGAAGAAGTGCTTGTCGTCGTCGAGCACCATGAGGCCGAGGGAGTCGATGAGGCCGTCCGTCGAATTGCCGGCGATGAGATCGACCTGGCTGGAGGCGAGCGCCTTGTACGTGAGGCCGAGGTCCATCGTGCGCGGCGCGTGCGCGAACTGCAGGCCGTACGCGCGCTGCAGGCCCGACCAGCCGTCGGGACGCTCGGTGAATTCGTAGCCGAAGCCGGGTTGATACGTGGCCGCGACCCTGGCGAGCTCGGAGATCGTGCGCAGGCCGGCATCCTTGCGGACGATCATCGCGAAGGTGTTGTTGAAGCCGAGCGGCGGCGACCAGCGCAGCCCGCGTTTTGCGTATTCGTCCACGACGTTCGCCTTCGGCTGTTTGAGAATCGCCGTGAGCGCGGTGCCGGAGTATTCGACGTACGCGTCGATCGCGCCGGAGCGGATCGCGGAGTCGCACACGAACGTGCCGCCCATGTTGAGGCGCCGGTCGACCTTGCAGCCCGCGGCTTCGAGTTTCTGCGCGAGCAATTCGCCGAGGAGCACCGACTCGGTGAAATTCTTCGAGCCCACGACGATGGGTTTCTTCTCCGTGCATGACACGAGCAGCAGCAGCGCCACGATCCAACGTTTCATGCTTCCCCTCTCCGCTGCGCAAAGTACCGCTCCACCTGCGTCAGCACGACGTCCGCCGCGATCGCGAGCAGCGCCGCCGGCACCGCGCCCTGCAGAATCAGCCGCGTATCCACCATCGACACGCCCCGGAAGATGAGCGTGCCCAATCCGCCGCCGCCGATGGCGGCGGCAATCGTGGCCACGCCGATCGCCGTGACGGCGGCGATGCGGATGCCGGCGACGATCGCCGGCGTCGCCAGCGGCAGCTCCACTTGCCACAGCAGTTGCCGGTCCGTCATTCCCATCGCCGTTGCCGCCTCGCGTACGTGCGGATCGACGCGCTCCAGCCCGACCAGCGTGCTGCGCACGATCGGCAGCAGCGAATAGAGCACGAGCGCCACGATCGCCGGCCGCGCGCCGATGCCGCCGATGAACGGCAGCGGGATGAGGAACCCGAACATCGCCGGCGAGGGAATGGTCTGCACGATGTCGGTGATGCGCACCGCGATCCCACCCATGCGCCGGCGGCGGTGCGCGAATGTCCCGAGCGGCACGCCCGCGGCGATGGCGATCGCCACCGCGATCGCGACGATCAGCAGATGCTCGCCGGTGAGCCGCAGGATGTCGCTCATGCTTCGGCGAATCGTCTCACGAGCGGATGCTCGTGCGTCATGAACTCCTCGGCCGTCGTGTCGACAACAACACGTCCGGCGTCAAACAGGATGATGCGTTTCGTCATGCGCAACGCTTCGCGGACATCATGCGTGACGAAGACGAGCGTCATCGGAGTAGTGCGCGCCTCCGGCGCGCCTTTGGGCGGGGGCGCGCCGGAGGCGCGCACCACTCCGTCGAACAGCGTCTGCAGCTCGGCGCGGATCAGCGGATCGAGCGCGGAGAACGGCTCGTCGCACAGCACGATCTCCGGCGCGGCAATCAACGCGCGGGCGATGGCGACGCGCTGCTGCTGTCCGCCCGAAAGCATGCGCGGAAAACGCGAGCCGAAATTCGGAAGCTCGAGTTGCGAGAGCAGCCGCTCCGCTTCCGCGCGCGTCCGCTCTTCCGGCCAGCCGAGGAGGCGAGGGACGGTAGCGACGTTGTCGAAGATCGTGCGATGCGGAAAGAGCGCGGGCTGCTGCATCACGTAGCCGATGCGGCGGCGCAGCGCCGGCAGCCCGGGTGGTTTCCCGTCAACAAGAATGTCCCCGGACGACGGCGCGATCAGTCCGTTGATCACCTTCAGCGCCGTCGTCTTGCCGGCGCCGCTGCGTCCGAGGAACGCGACGCGCTCGCCTTTGCCGATGGTGAGCGTGATGTGATCGAGGATCGCGTTTCCGCCGCGGAGCACGGTGACATCGCGATAGTCGATCATGCGATTGCGGCGTGCGCGTGCGAGTCGATCCACGCGCGAAACTCATTCGCCGGCAGCGGCTTGCTGATGAAGTAGCCCTGGGCCATGTCGCATCCGAGGTTCTTCAGAATCTGCCACGCCTCCGCGCTTTCCACGCCTTCGGCGATCACGCGCAGCCCCATATTGTGTCCGAGCTCGATCGTCGAGCGCACGATCACGATGTCGTCGCTCGCCGCCGTGCGCAGGTTCAGCACGAACGACTTGTCGATCTTCAGCTCGTCCACCGGCAGCCGCTTGAGATGTGCGAGCGACGAGTAGCCGGTGCCGTAGTCGTCGATGGCCAGCGTCACGCCGCGGTTCTTGAGATCGCGCAGGATGCGCAGCGCGTACGCCGGGTCTTTCATCACCGCGCTCTCCGTGATCTCCAGCACGAGCTTCGACGGCGGCAGTCCAACCTCGGACAACAACCCGCTGATGTACGTCGGCAGCTCCGCGTCGAAGAGATCGAGCGCGGAGAGATTCACCGCGACGGTGAGCTCGATGCCAGCCGCATTCCATTCGCCGCAATGCGTGATCGCTTTCCGCAGCACCCAGTGCGTGATCATGCCGATGTTGCCCGACTGCTCCGCGAGCGGAATGAACTCGTCGGGCGCGAGCCGTCCGTGCACGGGATGTCTCCACCGCACCAGCGCCTCGGCGTGCACGGCGCGGCCGGTGCGGACGTCGATCTTCGGCTGGTAATGGACATCTAATTCATCGCGCGCGATCGCGTGGCGCAGCTCGGAGAGGATTGCCAGGCGGCGCAGCGAATGCTCGTCGCGACCCGGCTCGTAGATCGCGTACGCCGTATGATTCTTCTTCGCGTCGTACATGGCGATGTCGGCGCGTTTCATCAGCGTCGACGCGTCCTCGGCGTGCATCGGATAGAGCGCGATGCCCATGCTGCCGTTCACCTCGATCGACACGCCGCCGAGGTGAAACGGAGTCTCGAGCGTGGCCTCGATGCGCTGCGCGAGATCGTGCGCCTGCGACGGATCGGTGGCGAGGAACGTGACGGCGAACTCGTCGCCGCCGAGGCGCGCCACCGTGTCACTTCCGCGCAGCGTCTGGCGCAGGCGCCGGCCGATCTCGATCAGGAGGTCGTCGCCGAAATGATGGCCGAGCGTGTCGTTGATCTCCTTGAAGCGGTCGAGATCCATCATGATCATCCCGACCAACCCCTTGCTTCGCTTCGCCTGCTCGATCGCGTGCGTGAGCCGGTCGAAGAACAGCGTGCGGTTCGGCAGGCCGGTCAGGCTGTCGTGCGTCGCCTGCAGGCGGATCTGATCCTCGCGTTCGGCGATCGCCGTGCGCATGCTGCCGAACGCGTTCGCCAGCTGCCCGATCTCGTCCTTCTGCCGGATCGCGAGCGTGGGTGTGTAGTCGCCGCGCTCGATCTTCTGCGCCTCGTGCGCGAGCCGCTGCAGCGGACTGCTGACGCCGCGGGCGAAGAAGTAGGCGGCGATCACCGCGGCGATGAGCGCGAGCGTCGACAGCGCGAAGATCTGCAGCTCGAGCTGGCGATACGGGCGGCGCGCTTCCTCGATCGAGCGCTGCAGCAGCATTTGGATCTGCGAGCGATCGGCCGTGATGAGCGGATGCAGCAGCACCTGGTACGAGTCGCGTCCGATCTCGATCGTCGTCGCGGCTCTCTTCTCGCGCATCTGCGCCACCAGCTCGCTCCGCTCCTCCTGCCGCAGCGTCGAGACCATCAGCGGATTCTCGGCGGATGCATTCCACAGCGAGACGTCGAGCGACGTGAGTCGCCGCACTTCGTTCAGCGTCGCCTCGTCGATCGGAAAGCCCATGCACACCCACGCGATCGGCGTCGGCGCGAGCACCGGCACGGTCACGAGCTGATAGGGACGTCCGTCGAGCAACACGATCGCCGCCGACTCGCCGTGTCGCTCCGCCTCGCGGATGAGCGAGGGCAGCGGGAACGGGCGCGCAACGTAGCGCGCGTCGAGCGTGTCGGCGACGACGGCGCCTTTCAGGGAAATGAGAAAGACGGCGTTCGCCTGAATGCGATCGCCATGATTGCGCAGCGCCGAGGTAATGGTGGGCCGGTCCGCGGAGGCGACGGCGTCGCGGAACGCAAAGTCTCCCGCCAGCGCGCGGACGGCGAGCAGCAGCTGGCGTCCGCGGACATTGAGCGTGCGATCGAGCACGTTGCTGCCGACGAGCAACTCGTGCGCGACGCTGCGGCGCATGGTCCGCTCGCCCGCGACGTGCACGGCGATCAGCGTCGCCGCCTGCAGCAGCACGAGCACCGCGACGGTGAGATAAACGAGCTTCGCCTGGAAGCTGCGCATTCGCTATTTCTTTACGACTACCACCAGGTCCTTCGACTCCGAGCCGCCGAGCGTCAGCGGCGTCGGCGCAGGCTCCGCCGCCATGCCGGGATACCACACTCGCAGCGAGTATTTGCCCGCGCCGACGGACGACAGCTCAGCGCGTCCGTTCTTCTTCGTCGTCGCGAAATGCGGCGTGTCGACGATCACGATGTAGGCGCTCATCCGGTCGTGAATGCTGCAGCCGAGCGTGACCACGCCCTCGCGGTCGAACACCACCGGATTCGCGGGCGTGCCTTTGTAGAGCGGAATCTGGAACTGCTTCGCCGAGGAGAACGAGTAGACCTGATGGCGGATGTCGTCGCTGTTCGGGAAGCGCACCGCGGTGCCGACCTGGACCGGCAGCACGTGCGGCACGAAGGTGCGGTTCACTTGATCCATCACCGCCGTCTTTTTCGCCGGCGGCAGCGTGCGCCCCTCGGGCACGGCATACACGACGGCATCGGTGACGGCGCCGCCGCGCGCATCGCGCACCGTCACCTTGACGGTCGCGGCGCCGCTGGTCGCGGCAAGAGAGAGAAGGAGCACGAAAGAGAGAGCGCGGGACATGTTGCAAGAGTCAAGCGCGCTCGGGCGCGTGCAGATTCCCCGGCACTTCAAGGGAAGCTGTAACGTAACTCGACGATCACGCGCTGATCGTCGCCCGTCGTGCTGAGCTCGATGCCGGGGCGCAGCCGGCCGGGCGGCGTCCAGAACCAGGCGAGCGTCAGCGCGCGATCGTGGGTCGCGGCGTGAAAGGCATCGCCGCGAATCGTGACCCGTCCGCGGTCCCAGCGCCGCGACACGAGCACGTAGCTCGCGCGCAGGTCGGTCGTGAACTTCGTCCCTCCGACGATGAGGAAGGACGGCCCCCATCCGCTCTCCGCGGCGAACGTCCAATCGCCTTTCGTGTACTCGGCGCTGACGATGTCGAAGCGCGTGCCCCAGTTGAACAAGTCGCCGTATTCGAGACCGTCGGCGCGGTTGTCGATGTGCGTCAACTGCACGAGCGCGTTCGCGCCGGTCCATGCGCCGCGCGCCGACCAGCCGAGGCGATGATCGTTTTCCGCGGAGACGGAGGTGAAGTATTCGGCGTCGACCGGGATGTGCTCGCCGAGGGTGATCCAGTGATCGCGAAGCGACCAGCCGCGCGCCACCGGGATCGCGCCGAACGTGTCGTTGCCGCGATAGAGCGTCGCGGCCGCGGTGATGCTGCCGCGCGTGTACGCGGCGTCGATGCCGATCGGCCGAAACTCTTCACCCATCCAGCTGTTCAGCGCCGACGGCGTGATCGTGTACGCCGTCTCCCACAACGCGTCGACGTTCTCGCGCGATTGCGGAAGAAAAAAGGCTCCGGCGCGGAGGCGCAGCCGGTCATTGCCCGGACGGAAGTTCGCGTCGAGATACGCCTCGGTGATGCCGAAGTGACCGCGGCGCGCATTCGCGTCGTCGCTGCGCGCGAGGAGACCGACGTGCCCGCCGAACCGCGGCGAGGGCGTCCAGTCGAGGCCCGCGTGCACCTGCGCGGAGAGTTGTTTCTCGGCCAGCGGACCGCGTTCGACGCCGTTCGATGCGCGCAAAAGAGCGAAGCCGCTCCACTGCCAGGCGTCGGCCGCATTTGCAGCAGACGCAAACAGAAAAATCAGGATTGCCGAAGCGCGCACTCCACGCGAAGGATCGCACATTTGTCAGGTCTGCCGGACATGCAGTGTCGGAGAAGCCTGACGCGCCAACGGCGCTTCCTCTCTAGCGCGAGTGCGAAAAGTGCGGCCCACCGGTTGCCCTTAGCAGCGGCCCGTGCGCATCCTCGCCATCGCCGCTCTCGCCGCTCGGATCGTCTTCGTCTTTCTCTGGCGGATCGATTCGGACGAGCCGCAGCATCTGCACATCGCCTGGGCCTGGACGCGCGGCCTCGTGCAATACCGCGACGTCTTCGATCCGCACTTTCCGCTGCTGCATCTGCTCTTCGCGCCGCTGCTCGCCGTCGCGCCGGAAAACTCGACGGTCCTGCTGATTGCGCGTCTCGCGATCCTGCCGTTCGCCGTCGGCTGTTCGTGGCTGCTCTACAAGCTCGCCCAGCCGCTGATCGGCGAGCGCGGCGCCGCCGTCGCCGCGATCGCGTTCAGCGTGATGCCGCCGTGGCTTCCGAAGAGCGTCGAGTTCCGCAACGACACGCTCTGGCTCTTCTTCTGGCTCGCCGCCGCGCTCTGCTTCGTGCGCGGCCGCATGTTCCTCAGCGGCCTCATGGCCGCGCTCTGCATCCTCGCCTCCGTCAAAGCGCTCCCGCTGCTTGCCGCCCACGCCCTCGCGGAACGCCGGCGTCCCGCCGGCTGGCCCGCCGCCGTCCTCGGCGGCGCCATCCCTCTCGTCGCCGTCGCCCTCTTCTTCGTCACGCAACACGCGCTCGGGGAAATGCTCCACCAGACCCTCTTCTTCGGCACGTCCATCCCCGTCCATCCCGCGCGCCGGGTCGGAGGCGCGCTCGCCTTCGTCGCCATCGCCCCGGTCGTCGCGCGCTCGAAGCAATGTCACCTCGCGCAGGTCGCGCTCTTCTACCCGCTGCTGCTCCTCTGCTTCTGGCCGAAGATCACCCCGCGCGAATTTCTGCCGCTCGTCGCCCTCGCGCCAATCCTCGTCAGTCGTATGACGTCCTACGACGTCCTACGACGTCCTAAGACCCTCTTCGCCGCCGCGCTAATCGCGAGCATCGCCTACGCTCGCCTCTGGCGCCCCGCCGATGACACCCGCTCTCGCTTCCTCGACTCCGCCGTCGCCCTGACCGCGCCGAACGAGTACGTCCTCGACATGAAAGGCGACGCGGTCTTCCGCCGCCGCCCGGTGCGTGGAATTTACGAAAACGTCCAGCACACGCTGGTCGACCGTCCGGAAGACATCGTCGCGCGGCGTTGCTGCGTCGCGGTTCGCGACGGCGAACTCATCCCGCCGCGCACGCGCGCATTTCTCAACCAGCACTTCATCGACCGCGGAGAGCTCCGCGTCTGTGGCGCCGTTGCGAACGGCGGCGCTTTCACCATCGCCGTCCCGCAGACCTACGCCGTCCTCGCGCGCGACCCGTCGCGCGTCGTCATCGACGGCGTCCCGTACCGCGGCCCGCGATTTCTCACCGCAGGAAAACACACGCTGACCGCGCCCGAGCAGAACGTGACCGTCCTCTGGTGGCGCGCAGCGATCAAGGAGGGTGTGTGAAGGTTGTTCTCATCGCAGCAGTGTTGTTGCGTACCTACGCCGGCGGCACCAGCGCCCGCTGGAACACCGTCGGCCATCACGGACACGATCAGGCGGCGATCTGCATCACCGAGGAATGCGACGCGGACGATTTCGCGCGCGCGAACCTCGACGACTCGATCGGGTTCCGCGCCGGCATCGAGCGCGATCTCTGGAGCGCGGGCGCGTTGCACCTCGTCGGCGGGAGCGACGTCAGCATCGGGCACACGGAGTACAACCTGAGCCAGCGCGATTTCTCGATCGTCAGCGCGACGGCGTTCGGCGGCGCGGACGTGCAGATTGCCGGCGTCCGCATCGGCGCGCGCTACGGCGCGGGCGGCTACGCGACGACGAACGCGCGGCAGTCGGGACTCATCCGCTACCTCGAGCTCGCCGCCACGGCCGGACCGGTGCGCATCGCGCGGCGCGACTTCGGACGCATGCGCGACATCTCGATCATGCTCATCAGCAGCGACGCCACGCCGCGGTGGGAATTCGCCGCCGCCACCGGCACGACCATGCCGGGAGCCGGCGCGGGCAGCGACCGCAAGCTGCGCAGCACCGCGCTCAATCGCATGACCGCCACGCGCGGCCACTTCGAACTGTCGTGGACCTCGACCGCGCACGAGTCGTCCGTCCCGTCGATCTTCCGCGGCTACGACGGCAACTTCCGCAGCAAGACGATTAATGGATACGGAGTCGCGTTCACGCGTACACACGTCTGGACCGACGCGCTTTCCCTGCGTTGGTCCAGCGGCCTCGAAGTCGCCGACTGGCGCGACGAGCATCGCCTCCTCACCCGCAACGGCGAAGAGCTTCGCGCGGGCGTCGAGCTCGCGTTGACCGCCGGCGCCGCAATTCGCCTCCGCCTCCAGCCGCGCCTCGCCTTCGAGACCTCCTTCCAGAAGCTCTACTGGCGCGGCATCGATCTCGGCGAAGTTCGCTGGACGGCGGGCATTGTGTTGATTCGGTGAACTGTGGAGCGGCGGGCTTCAGCCCGCCGTTTCCCCTCGGCGGGCTAAAGCCCGCCGCTCCACCGTCAGGTAAAACCAACACATGCTGTACGCTTTGCCGTACACTGCCGCCCGGATTCCGCTGTGCGCAACGCGATCAACTCCAGCAAATCAAAGGAATTAGCAAAACCTCCGACCTGGCACCCGGCTCGCCCTAAGCACGCCCCCGGAGGTCTTATGCGTCGCGTCCCCTTTCTTCTTTTTGCTTTCTGCTTTCTGCCTTCTGCCTTCGCCCAGGAGGCGCGCTTCTTCATCGAGCGCATCGAAGTCCGCAACGCGCATCGCGTCTCCTCGCAGCTCATCGCGCGCGAGACGCTGCTGCGCGAAGGCGGCGAGTATTCGGAGGCCGATCTCTCCGCGGCCTCGGCGCGGCTTCGGCGCTTGCCGTTCCTCCTCTCCGCCGACTTCGCGCTGGAGAAAGGATCGGACCGCGGGCGGCACGTGCTGGTCATCAACGTGATCGAGACGAAGCCGCTCTTCTACCTCCTCAACATCCGTCCGACGATGTGGGACGACAGCCGGCGCACGGTCGACAACGACGTCGACTTCGAGACGGAGTCGAAAGACGCGGCCCTCGGCTTCCGCTGGTTCGTCGGCGGACGCGGCATCGTGCATGTCGGGATGTCCGCGCGCCGGGACCGCCAGACCTTCACCACCGACTACACCACCGTCTCCGTCGGCTACACGCAGTACGACCTCTTCGGTACGCGCGCCTTCGCCACCGTGAATCTGCAACTGCCGACCGACATGGCCGGCCAGCTCTCGCCGGGGCTCGTCGTCGGGATGCCGCTGACCGCGAATCAAACGCTGACGCTCGACTACGAAGACATCGCCGCGCGGGACGAGAACGTGCGCGCCTACGACGGCAACACGTTCCGGAAGATGGACTCGCAGCGGCTGATCACGCTGGCCTGGACGTACAACACCACCAACCAGCCGTTCGTGCCGACGCGCGGAACGATCATTCGCGTCGCGCCGCTGCTGGCCATGAGTGACCGCTCGGGGTACACATTCGGCGGGGTGTTCACCAACGAGAGCATTCCGCCGGCGGTGGCGTACGCGCAACATCGCAAGGGTTACGGAGTCGACTTCTCCGCCTCGCGGTACTGGGAGCTCTCCGACGTCAACTCCGTTTCCGCGGGCGTGATCGGCGGATGGGCGCACGTCGAAGACCACACGACGGGAGGGTTTCTCGCGATTCCGATCGTCGAATGGAAGCCCTCGTACCAGGCCATTCGCGGCGGCTACTCGCGCAGCCTCTGGCGCAATCCTTCGAAGAACGGCGACTCGCGCGTCGAAGTCGACGGGCGCCTCGTCTGGAGCCAGCGCGACGTCGAGCGCGGCGGCATCGCCTTCGGCAGCACGCCCGACAACGAAGACACGTTCCAGCTCGCGGCGAGCTGGGTGCGGCGCAGTTCCTTCGGAACGCTGCGCCTCGGTTTGGGTTACTCGTGGGGTCACTACTGATCCGTGCAATCGCCATCGCCATCCTGCTGCCCGCATTCGCGATGGCAGCGGAGAAGGCTCCGACGTTCGTCGCAATGCCGGGCCGCGTCGTCGCGGCCGTGCTGCCGGCGGCGCTGCTGTCCGACCGCGAAGTACAGCGCCAGATCGGCAGCGGACTGACGACGACGTTCGTGCTCGCCGCGAAGCAGCGCGATGCCGACCGCCGCGGCGGCGCGCGCATCGAGATCCGCTTCGACCTCTGGGATGAAGTGTGGCTCGTGCGGCGGATCGAGTTCGACGGGAAAGAAGACCGCCAGCGGATCGCATCGCGCGACGCGCTGGAGAAATGGTGGTCCGCTCCTGTGCGCCTCTTCACCGCGGCGACGCAGCGAGTCGCACTCAACGTCACGCTGAGCGCGCTGCCCTTCTCGGCGGCCGAAGGCGAAGACGCGCGCGACTGGATCTCGAAGTCGGGCGGCGTCGCCGCGACCGAGGGAGGATCGCCGCTCATGGCGGCCCTCATTGGGACGACGTTGAGCGCGAAGCCGATCCGCTCGTGGCGGTGGCAGACGGAGATCGTCTTCCGGTGAGCGGACTGCGCGCCATCGGGGTGCTCACCCTCGCCGTGGCCGGCGCCACGCTGCTGTTCTGGCTCGTCGTCCACGAAGTGTCCGGCCTCTGGCTCGACGTCGCGCTGCGCCCCGAAGTGCGGCAGGCGCTGCAGCGTTCCATGGAAGACCAGAAGCGGCTGCGCGCGCTCGACGCCGCGCATCGCGACGTCTATCGCCGGCAATTCGAATCGACGAGCCGGCTGCTGCACCGCCTCGACGTCATCCGCATGAATCGCGAGCAGATGCTGCAGCGCTTCGAGCTCACGCTCGTCGCCGTCTTCGCGCTCCTCGCCGCGATCGCCGCGGCCACCGTCTGGACGCGCTATCGCCGCGCGCAACTCGTCGAGCGGCAGGAGTATCTCGAGCGCGTGTCGGTCCTGCAGGAGACCGCGCGGCGACACGCGCACGAAACGAAAGGACCGCTCACCGCGGCGCGGCTCGAGCTCGAGCGCGCCGGCGATGCCGTGCGCCGCGCGGCCGCGCCGGAGGAAGTCGCCGCGGCGCTGGAGAGTGCATCCGACGAACTGGAAACGCTCGCGCGCATGACGCGCCAGCAGTCGTCCTTCGCCGCGATCGGTACTCCCGTTCTGCGTGAGCTGTCCCTCGGCAAATTGATCGAAGAGTTCTGCGCGACGTTCGCGAACGCGTGGCCGCACGTGACGCTGCACGCGCGCGGCGGCGATGCCGTCGTCTGCGCCGATCGCGATCTGCTGCGCCAGGTGCTCGTCAATCTCTGCACCAACAGCGCGTACGCGATCGACGGCAGCGGCACCGTCACGTTCGCGGTCACGCGCCGCGCGCTCGACGTCATCGACAGCGGCAGCGGCATTCCGGAGTCGCTGCGCGCGCGCATCTTCGATCCCTATGTTACGACGCGCCCGACGGGCGACACGACGCGCCCCACGGGCGAGGGGATGGGCCTCGGCCTTTCGATCTCGCGCAAGATCATGCTCGATCACGGCGGCGACCTGCTGCTCGTCGCGACGTCGGCTTCCGGAACCACATTTCGCCTGCTGTTCGGAGAGACCGAGTGCAACTGATCCTGGTGGTGGAAGACGACGAGAAGATCGCCGCGAACGTGACGCTGCGGCTGCGCGAGGAGGGCTACGGCGTCGTGCGCTTCCGGCGCGCCGAGGATGGACTCGCGTATTTGAAAGACTCGATGAGCGTGCAGCCGGACATGGCCCTGCTCGACGTGCGGCTGCCGGGCATGAGCGGGATCGATCTTTTGCGTGTCGCCGGCGACGCGATGCCTCCGGCGATCGTGATGTCGGGCGAAGCCACGATGGCGGAAACCGTCGAGGCGCTCCGCCTCGGCGTGCACGATTTCATCGACAAGCCGTTCAGCCGCGAGCGCCTTTTGAAATCCGTGCGCAACTGCCTCGATCACGCCTCGCTGCGCATGCAGGTGCGCGCGCTGCGCGAGCAGGGGCAGGAGATCGTCGGACGGTCGGAGGCGATTCAAACGTTGCGCGCGGCGATCGACAAAGTCGCGCCGACCGACGCGCGCGTGTTGATTCGCGGCGAGAGCGGCAGCGGAAAAGAGCTCGTGGCGAATGCGCTGCATCGCCTCAGCAAGCGCGCGTCGCGCACGTTCGTCCGCCTCAACTGCGCCGCGATCCCCGCGCATCTCATCGAGGCCGAGCTGTTCGGCCACGCGCGCGGCGCGTTCACCGACGCGAAGATCGCCAAGCGCGGCCTCTTCGAAGAAGCCGACGGCGGCACGCTCTTTCTCGACGAGATCGGCGACATGGAGCCGGCGCTGCAGGCGCGCCTCCTGCGCGTGCTCGAAGACGGGCGCGTGCGGCGCATCGGCGAGACGACGGATCGCAGCGTGAACGTGCGCGTCCTCGCCGCCACGCACCGCGACCTGCACAACGGGCAGTTTCGCGAAGATCTCTTCTTCCGCCTGGCCAGCATCCCCATCGACGTCCCGCCGCTGCGCGAGCGGCGCAACGACGTCCCGCTGCTGTTCTCGACGTTCCTCCAGCAGTTCTGCGCGCGCTCGCAGCGCACGCCGCTCTCCGTACAGCCCGACGTCTACGAAACGCTGAGCGCCTACGACTGGCCCGGCAACGTCCGCGAGCTGCGCAACCTCGCCGAGCGCCTCTCCGTCTTCGGCACCGACCCGATCACCATCGAACAGCTCCCGACCGCCGTCCTGCATCGCGGCGCGACCGAGAGCGGCATCGTCCGCGTTTCCGAAGGCGCACCGGTCATGCCCTTCCGCGATTTCAAAACGCAGTGCGAGAAGGAGTACATCGAGTCCGTCCTGCGCCGCACCCACTGGAACATCAGCCGCGCCGCGCAACTGCTCGACCTGCAGCGCACGTATCTGCACGAGAAGATGTCGGCGCTGGGCATTACGCGACCGGAGTGATTCTTCAGTTTATCCCGCGCGAAGACGCGGGATCTCCGGTGATCCCGCGACCATCGTCCCCAACGACGAAGCTCGCGCAATCGCGGTGTTACGTTCTCGCGTCTCGTGATGTTTCCGCCGGTGGAACCGGAGATCCCGCGTCTGCGCGCGGGATAAACTTGGAGGAACTGGAGAACCTCATGCGCCTCATCGCCATCCTCCTCCTCGCGCTCACCGCCGCGGCTGCCGAGCCGCCTGCCCAACCAACTGTTTTCGCGCCCGGCGCGATCTCCACCGGCGACTTCGAGTCGCATCCGGCCTTCACTCCGGACGGGAAGACGCTCTACTACCTCAAAGACGCTCCGAACTTCTCGCACTGGACGATGGTCGTCTCGCGTCTGCAGAACGGCAAATGGTCCTCTCCGGAGGTGGTTCCGTGGTCGGGGCAGTATCGCGACGCCGATCCGTTCATTACGCCCGACGGCAACCGCCTTTACTTCATCTCCGACCGTCCCGTCGACGGGAAGCCGAAAGAGGATCTCGACATCTGGATGGTGGAGAAAGAAGGCGCGGGATGGAGCGCGCCGAAACATCTCGACGCGCCGGTGAACAGCCCCGGCAACGAATGGTTCCCCACGATCGCGGCCGACGGCACGATGTATTTCGGTTCCGACCGCGAAGGCGGCCTCGGACGCACGGATCTGTACCGCTGCCGCCGCACCGGCGACACCTACGCCGCCGCCGAGAACCTCGGCCCGAACGTGAACTCGAAGTCCGACGAGTTCGAGCCGCTGATCAACGCCGACCAGACGACGCTCATCTTCATGGCCAGCGGCCGTCCGGAAGGCAAGGGTGCCGGCGACCTGTACATCAGCAATTTCTCAAACGGCGAATGGCAGCCGGCGCGCAACCTCGGCGAGCCGATCAACTCCCGCGCCCTCGAGATCGCCCCGAAGTTCTCGCCCGACGGCAAGACGTTCTACTTCACCAGCACCCGCGGCGTCTTCGTCGGCAAACCGCTCGACGCCCGCAAATCGACCGAGCAGTTCTTCGGCATCCTGCGCGGCCCGGGCAACGGCCTCGGCGACATCTATCAACTGCCGGCCGATGCCGTGCATTGACGGAACTATATCCCGGACATAAGTTGACGGCGGTAAGGAGATAAAGCGATGCCTGAATTTCGCTTCCAGTACGCCGTCAAATTCATCTGCACCTCGAACAGCCCCGGCACCTCGCAGACGACGACATCCTTCCCCCCCGGCTCCTACCAGACCGCCGTCAACATTCACAACCCGAACGACGACACCGTCCGCTTCCGGATGAAGCTCGCGAACGCGCTCTCGGGAGACGTCTCCGACTTCGTCTTCGACGGGCTCAAGCCCGATCAGGCGACGCACGTCGACTGCAGCCACCTCCAGCGATTCCCTCCCGTGCCCATCCACGGCTTCGAGGGATTCCTCGTCATCGAAAGCAACGACAGCCTCGACGTCGTCGCCGTCTACACCGCGGCAAACAAGGACGGGGTGACGAGCCTCGACGTCGAATACATCCGCGAGCGCGACTGGGGACTGCAGAAGGCCGGGTAGGGATTTCGACTGCCGCGGCCGTCTAACCAACCATGGACGCGCAGCAGGCTCTTCGAAAAGCGGAGAACCACCTCGCAGATGCGGACGTGCTGTTTGACCCGCACGTCCAGCATCTGCTCGGCGGAGGCTGCAGCGTTCACGGGCAGCAGCACCATCGCGGCATTGCGCTCTTTCCGCGCTCGGTCGTCGTCGAGGTCAAGGCCAACGGGCGGCCGGCGTCGATCGGCGACCCGCTCGTCGATGTTGGCACTCTCGAGGTCATCCCGGATATCGGCGTCGAGAAGGCGGTGCGCGCGGCCTTCCGGCACGTGCGCGCCGGCGGCAATGGCGGGTGCCATACGCCGCACGCGACGCTGTTCTGGGATCGGGGATTCCGGCCCCGTGTCGTCTCGTCATTTCCGATGGCGAACCGGCCGACCGTGCTCACGCCCGGTCCGTTCGACGAGCCGGTGATGGCGCACCTCGTGGTGCTCTGCGAGCCGCGGCCGGTGCTGGCGTGGCTGGTGTCGATGCACGTGAAGGACGTCGTCGACTTCACGATTGCCGTCGCGGCGCACGGGAAAACCGCCGCGATCCTCGATTGCGCCGCGGTCTCCGCGAGCGCGTGCATCGCGAGCGTGTTCGCGTTCGGCAAAGGCGAGCCGCCCGCGCGCGACTTCGTGTTCCCGCGGCCGCTCGCTCACTATCCGCCGGGCCTTCGTCCGGCGGCGGACTTTCGCGACTGGGTCACGAAGGATCAGCCGGACGGCAACAACGTCCTGATGAAACTGGGGACGAAGAAGTGCGAAGTGACGTCGGTGATGGAAGGGCCGCTGCGCCGCTTCACGCCGAACGCCGGCTCCGCGGAGGAGCAGGCCGTCAATGCCTTCTTCGTCTGCAATTCGATGCACGACTTTTTCTCGTTGATCGGATTCAGCGAGCGCGATGGCAATTTCCAGGAGAAGAACTTCGACGGCGAAGGAACAGCGGGCGACCGGCTCGTGGTCAGCGTGTCGACGGCGAGCGGCGCGAACATGCGCGCGCAGAACGACGGCGCGCCCGCCGAGCTCACGCTCGGGCTCTGGAAGCAGGACAATCAGATCGGCAATCCGACCGCGCTCGATGCCGGCGTGGTCATTCACGAGTTCGCCCACGGCGTTTCCCAGCGGCTCGTGTCCGGCCGCCTGCAGAAAGACGCGCTCAGCAAGCCGCAGAGTCTCGCCCTCGGCGAGGCCTGGAGCGATTACTTCGCCGTCACGATCCTCAACTTCTACCGCGGCACAGCGAGCCTCGCGCGCCGCTTCACGTTCGCCGAGTTCGCGTCGAAGAAGCCGGGCGGCGCGCGCCCGCATCCGTACGACAACTTCTCCTCCAGCGTGACGCGGCTCGGCACGCCGCCGTTCAACGATCAGCATGGCGCCGGGAGCATCTTCGCGGCCGCGCTGATCCGCATGCACGAATCGCTGCGTGCGATGTTCGCCGATGACGACGTCAACAAGGCGGCGGGACAGGAGACCGCGTGGCGTCTCGTCGTCGACTCGATGAAGCGCCTGAAGGTGAATCCGACGTTCATCGACGCGCGCAACGCCCTTCTCGATTCCAACACCCGCCTCGCCCTGCCGCGCGCGGCAGACATCGAGCGCGAGATCCGCGCCGCGTTCGCGCAGTTCGGCATGGGCCGCACCGCCAGCTGCAAGAACACGTCGCTCACGGGCTTCTCCAGGGTCGACTTTCAATCATGAGGATGTTCGTCATGCGCAAGACGCTCGGATTGCTTCTCCTCCTCGCCGCCGTTCCCGCCTCCGCCGCGTGGAAATTCAACTCGTGGACGGTCTACTGGGAAAACGACAACTTCGGCATCGGCCGCAAGTCCGATCGCTTCTACACGAACGGCGTCCGCATCAGCGCACAGTTCACCGACAACACCATCGTGAACTGGCGTTTCGTCACGCCCGTGCGCGACTGGACGTGGAACCACCTCGGCGGCATCGACGGCGTGACGCCCATCGCCTCCGTCAGCGCGGTCTTCGGCCAGAACTTCTACACACCCGAGAACATCACCATCGCCGCGCCGCAGCCGTTCGATCGTCCGTGGGCGGGTGTGCTGTATGCCGGCGTCGCCGAGAGCATCACCGATCCGGACTTTCGCCAAATGCACGTCTTCGAAGTCGACGCCGGCATTCTGGGCCCCGGCGCCGGCGCGCAGCGCGTGCAGAAGTTCGTGCACAACACCCTCGGCTTCAGCGACAAAGATCCGAGCGGCTGGCACAACCAGTTGGACAACGAGCCCGTGCTGTCGCTGCGCTACCTTCAATTGCGGCGTTTCGTCTTCGTTCCCGACACCGTCGACCTCGTTCCCGAATTCGGAGCCATGCTCGGATCCCCGCAAACGAACGCGAATGCCGGCGCCACGCTGCGCCTCGGCTATCACGTCACCGGCTTCCCCATCGGCGTCATCAACAACGCCGCGAGCCCGAATCCGGTGCACCGCTATGAGGTCTACGTCTTCGGCGGCGCGTACGCGCGCTACGTCCCCTACAACGCCACGCTCGACGGCGCGCCCGATCCGAAGGAGCTCGTTCACGACCTCCGCGCCGGTTTCTCCGCACGCTACAAACGCTGGCGCCTTACGTACACCGTGATCGAGCGCTCGGCCGAATTCGACGTACCCTTGGGCGCGATCGAAAATCAGCGCTTCGGATCGTTCGCATTGACGTTCGAGCCGTTCACGAACTTCAAGTGACGCTTTGGACTGCGGTGGCATAGCCACCGCTTTTCCACGGCGGGTAGGGGAATCCCTCCCGCAAGACACTCCTCCATAGCATGCGACCGAGTCTGCGGAGGTACCTCGTATCGACGGCGGCGGCGCGCCCGCGGCGCGAGGCTGCGGTGCTCGAAGAAGCGGGCCTCGCCGCCGCGGCGCCGGAGCGGCGCGAGCCGCCGCCCGAGCTTTCGTGGCACGACTACGCCGTCTTCCTCCTGCATGTCGCCTCCGAGGTCGAGCATGCGTTGATGGTGCAGTACCTCTATGCCGCGTACTCCCTCGGCGGCACCACCGTCGCCGGCGACCAGCACGAGAAAGCGCGGCAATGGCGCGAAGTCATCCTCGGCATCGCCAAAGAGGAGATGGGACATCTCATCACCGTGCAGAACATCCTCCGTCTCATCGGCGGTCCACTGCACCTCGAGCGCGAGGACTATCCGTTCCGCAGCGAGTTCTATCCGTTCCACTTCGTCCTCGAGCCGGCGACGAAAGCATCGCTCGCGAAATATGTGATCGCCGAGGCGCCGGAGGACTGGCTGGAAACCCCGGCGGCGGCGGAGATCAAAGAGCGCGCGCGGCGCGCGGACGATGGCCGCGAGATCCTGCCGGTCGGCGTGTTGTATCGCGAGCTCATCGCCGTCTTCGAAGACGAAGAGGTGCTCACCGCCGCCGACTTCCGCACCGACACCGCGCCGTACCAGGCCTCGTGGGATGAATGGGCGCGCGGCTACGGCGCCGGCGAGCGCGGCAACATCGGGCGCGAGTTCCCGCCCAAAACGCCGGACGTGCGCGTGCTGCCGGCCATCGACCGTGCCTCGACCGTCAAAGCGCTCATCAACATCGCCCAACAGGGCGAAGCGCCGGTCGGCGCCAACGACGAGCTCTCCCACTTCAGCCGCTTCCTGCGCATCTACGAGGCATTCCCCGAGGAGAATCCGCCGTCGCGCAACATCCCGACGAATCCCACGGCCGAGCCGGCGCCGGAGGACGAGATTCCGACGTATGGACCGCTCGGCTGCGCGCGCATCACGAACGCGCGCTCGCAGTTGTGGGCGAATCTCTTCAACCTTCGCTACCGCAAGCTCCTGTTCACGCTCAAGCACGCCTTCCACGTCGAAGAAGGCGATCCCGTCGATCGCCCGACCGCGCGCGGCAATCTCATCGCCTGGACGTTCGGCGAGATGTACAACCTCCGCTCGATCGCCTCGATCCTCGTCTCGCTGCCGCTCGACAAAGACGGCGGCGACGCGCGCGCCGGCCCGCCGTTCCAGGCGCCGTACACCCTCGCGCTGCCGGACTGGGACTCCGACAAATGGCGCGTGCACCGCGATCTCATCAACGGCGCGGCGAAACTGATCGGCCAGCTCGACGTCGCCGGCGAAACGCATCGCACCTATCTCCGCGCGCTGAAGGATCACGATGAGCTGGCGATGCAGATCGTCGAGCGGTTGCTCAACGCGCAGGAAAGGCTGGAGGCGATCCAATGACGATCCGCGCGCTGCGCATCCTCCCGCCGCTCGCCATCGCCCGCCTCGGCTCGTCGCCCGATCCGCTCGAAAACTACGACGTCCGCGTCTCGGAAGTCGATCCGCTCGGCTTTCGCGAGCTTCACGGCGCGCCGACGTTCGACGTCGACCGCAAGCGCGGCGTCATCACGCGCGTCTACACGCCGCCCGATCCCGTGCGCTTCCAGGACAAACGCAAGCGCGTGAAGCCGGTCGCGCCGTTCCTCGAAGTCTGGGCCGACGTCGACGGCACGCTCGTGCCGCTGACGATGGCGCACGTGAGTGCCGGCGATGTCGAGTGGCGCGTGCAGGTCGGCAATCAGAAAGCGTTTCGCCGCACGCGCGATCCGCTCGACCGCATCGACGCCGACACCGGCTGGTTCACCGGTCACGCGCCGCACAAGCTGCTCGGCCGCTGCGAGCATTTCCTGCCGAAGAAAACGCTGCCGTTCGGCGACGTGCAGTTCCTCCAGCCGACCGGCGAGTTCCCGGAAATCCGCGCGCGCTTCACGCCCGGCAAGGGCGTGGTCTACGGCGCCACCGGCCGCCTCACGCGCGACAAAGACGTCGCCGATGTGATCTACGACAGCCGCCGCGGCGCGTGGGACGGCTGGAGCGACGACAACATGAATCCCACGGAGACGATCACGAATCCCGGCTACATCTACGCGCGCCTCGACGACGAGCGGAGCACGAGCCGCGGCTATCTCGACGACGAATGCGACGGTCTCGTCGAAGTGCGCATCGCGAAGTTGAACTTGTCTGCGTTCGCGCGCATCGGCGCCGGACCTCCCGACTACGCGCCCGACAGTTTTCCGGTGCGCACCGTGGCCGACGAGCTCGAACAGGTGCTCCTCGGTCCGCACGTCGCGGACGAAGACGTGTCGCCGGAGTGGACCGAGGAAATCCTGCGGCGCGCGTTCGAAACCGTGAGGCTGCAGAACACGGTCGTACTGAACGGGAATCCGGTCACGGCCGACGATCCGCCCCAGCCTTCGAACTGCATGGTGCTGCACGACAGCTACCTCGGACGCGCGATCGAGCCGATCATGGCCCGCGCCCTCGTCGACACGATCGCGCTGCGCGCGCTGCATCAAAGCGTCTTCGCCGCGCTGCAAAGCGGCAGCGCGCCGTGGTTCAGCGAAGTGCTGCGCGAGTGGGACGAAGTCGGGGACCTCAGCGACAAAGGCCGCCGCAAGATGCCGGCGATGATGCGCGGCAGCGATGGACTGCACCTCGCGCTCACGCGCCGGCAGTACAACGCCATCCGCGGCTCGGGCAACCGGCAGGCGAGTGAGCAGGTCGTGTTCAGCACGCCGGCGCCCCCCGAGGAGGAAAAGGAATGAGCGCGAAGCCGATCAATCAAACGGCGCGCGCGGGGAAGCCGCTGGCCGTGCAGGCGATGGAGGGAAACTTCGCGCCGAAGGCGATTCCCGCGGACGCGCTGCTGGAGCAGCTCTCCTATCGCGCCGCCGGAAATCCGCCCGGAACGCTGCCGACGACCGCGATCTCGAACTGCTTCCCCGGACTCGAGTTCGACTTCCGCAACGTCTGGAAGAACATCTTCAAAGGCATCGAGTTGCACGAGTCGGACAACCTCGTCGTCGCCGCCGATCCCGAGTACAAAGACCTGCTCTTCCATCGACTCGTGCGCATTCGCCTGCAGCGCGGCGAGCAGCAGATCATCACCATCGTCGAAGGCCCGCGCCGCGCGAAAGGCGAGGTAGAGAAGCTCGGGCCAACGGCGCTCGAATGGGCCAACGCGCTGGCGCTGGTCGTGCGCGAAGCGGGGCAGTTCGTGACGTGCGAGTTCACGAAGAAGCGCGCGGTGCGTGCCGTGCGGCCCGACGTCGAGATCGTTCCGTACCAGCTCGAAGTGCGCGCGTTCTTCGAGCCCGGCACGGCCGTCATCGCCCGCGACCTGATCTCGCCGGGCCAGCTCACGCAGAGCCTCTGCTCGCCGTGGCAGAACGACTATCGCGAGTGCGCGTGCTACTACTGGGCCGCCAGCCGCCCCGACTTCGTCAATGTCGACGTCAGCGCGACCGGCACGAGCGCGGGCGAGAACTGGATGCAGGTGCGCGGCGAGAATCCCGGCCAGTACGTGATCGAAGAAGCAGGCGCCGGCTGGTACTCGTACGAAGACATGTTCCGGCGCTGGGAAACCGTGCTGCAGTTCGAGATCCGGGGGCGCGACAGCGAATGAGCGCCGACGTCCATCTGTTCGGCGAGCGGCACATTCTCATCCCCAACGGCAATCGCATCTACGAGCTCGATGACGCCTCGTTCGCCGCGCTCGTCGCCGCACCCGACGCGGCGACGCTCGCCGCCCTCGGCCTCGATGCGCCGCCGTTCGTCGACGACGCGCCGCTCGTCGATCCGCCGCTGCGCGCGATCTCGCTCGCCGTCGCCCAGAAGTGCAACCTCGGCTGCACGTACTGCTACGCGCAGCAGGGCGATTTCGGCGGCGCCGCGAAGAACATGCCGTTGCAAACAGCGATCGACGCCATCGATCTGCTGCCTGCCGGCGAGAAAGTGAACATCGCCTTCCTCGGCGGCGAGCCGCTCATCAATCGCGACGTCGTGCGGCGCGCAACGGAGTACGCCGCGGCGCGAGGCGCAACGTTCTCGATCACGACGAACGGCACGCTGCTCCGCGAAGACGATGCGGAGTTCTTCGAGAAACACGCCTTCGCCGTCACGATCAGCATCGACGGCATCGGCGCCGCGCACGACGCGCAGCGGCCGTTCAAGAGCGGACGGGGGAGCTTCGACGAGTTGATGACGCGCGTCGAGCCGCTGCTGCGGATGCAGCGGCGGATGCAGGTCTCCGCGCGCGTGACCGTCACGCCGCGCAATCTCGCGCTGAAGGAAACGCTCGACGAGCTGCTCGCGCGCGGATTTCACAGCGTCGGCTTTTCGCCGATGCTCACCGCGCCGTCGCACGACAACGAAATGCACGCGCGCGATCTCGAGCGAATGCTCGCCGCGATGATCGAGTGCGGCGACGAGCTCCGCCGCCGCGCGCGGCGCGGCGAGCGCTATGCGTTCGCGAATCTCGTCAACGCGTTGCGCGAGCTCGACCGCGGCACGCATCGTCCTTATCCCTGCGGCGCCGGCGCGAGCTACCTCGGCGTTTCCGCGGACGGCGAGCTCTCCGCCTGCCATCGTTTCGTCGGCGACGAGGCCGGGGCGATGGGCGATCTCGCGCAGGGCCCGGATCGCGCGCGGCAGTCGCGCTGGCTCGACGAGCGCCACGTCATGCGGCAGGAGCCGTGCCGCTCATGCTGGGCGCGCTACCTCTGCGGCGGCGGATGCCATCACGAAGTCATCCACCGCGGACGCCCCGCGTGCGACTTCATCCGCGGCTGGCTGCACTACTGCCTCGAGACCTACGCCGAGCTCGGAGCGCTCGCGTGATCGACGTCCTCATCGCCGGCGGCGGTCCCGCCGGCAGCGCCGCCGCGATCCGCCTCGCGAAGCTGGGACATTCGGTGCGCCTCGTCGAGCGCCGCACGTTCCCGCGCCCGCACGTCGGCGAGTCGCTCTCGCCCGGGGTGCGCGTGCATCTCGCGAACCTCGGCCTCGAGGCTCCGCAATCGCTCGTCGTCGACCGCGCTCAATTCGATTCGATGCTGCTCGATGCCGCGCGCGATGCCGGCGTCGAAGTTCTCTTTTTGGACTGCGGCGGCAGAGCCGCCGCTTTCCAAAGCGGCGGCTCTGCCGCCGCAGTCCATCAGTTCTTCATCGACGCCACCGGCCGCGCCAACCTCTCCCGCCGCCCGCGCCGCTTCACCGCCCCGCGCCTCATCGCCTGGCACGCGCGCTTTGGAGTGCGGCAACGCCAGTTGCCGCTCTTCCTCCGGCGCGGCGACGACTGGTTCTGGGGCGCCACGCTCCCCGACGGGACCTACACCGCCGTCTACACCGGCGCGTTATCCCAATTTACGAACAGCGTCCCAACGTCGCCGCCGCACGCCTTCGACGCCACGCCGTACGTCTGCGACGCACCGATCGACGAGCACTCCGCCTCGATCGGCGAAGCCGCCTTCGCCATCGATCCGATCACATCCTCCGGCGTGCAAGCGGCGATCGGCAGCGCCATCGCCGCCTCGACCGCCGTGCACACGATCCTCCGCCGCCCCGAAAACACCGGCGCCGCGATCCGCTTCTACACCTCCCACGTGCAACGCGTCTCCGCGCAGCACGCGCGCTGGACGAACGAAGTGTTCGAAGAAACGCCCGCCGCGATTGCAGATGACCTGCTTATCTCCACGAACGAGCACGCGCAAGTGATCGCCCCCGCGATCCGCGGCGACTTCGTCGAGCTCGAGCCGGCCATCCGCACCGCCGCCGGCGACGACGTCGTCTACCTCGGCGGCACGCCGCTCGCGCCGCTCGTCGCCACGATCGCCGCCCGCACACCCGCGCATGCGATCCTCGACCGCTGGTCGCACGCCATGCCCCGCCCGCGCGCCGCGGCGATGCTGTCGTGGCTCGTCCAGCAACGCGCCGTCATCGCCGAAAGGAACTGATCATGCCTGCACCCGCGCGCGATTGGATCTGGTTCGTCGCCACCTTCGTTCCGCCGTTCCTGACCCTCTGCGCGTTGATCGTCGGCATCAACACGTTGCGGAACAGCATCCGCCAGTGGCGCTGGACGTTCTGCACGAAAGAGTGGTCCACGCTGATGCAGATGCTCGCCAACAACGCCAGGTACATGGATCCGGCGAACACCGCGGACTACAAGAACAAATTCACGGGCGACGAGGCGCCGAAATACGACCTGATCGCCCGGCTGTGCATCGGCTATCTCGATGATCTCTGGTTCCTGGGATCGGAGCAGGAGATGAAGACGTGGTTTTGCGGCTCGATGCGCCTCTTCGGCGGCACGCATCGGGCCTGGCTGCGCGACCACAGCGCCGCCTACGATCCCCGCTTTTACAACTTCCTCGACCAGTGGTTGAACGACAACAAGGTGTGATGGGAGCGCGCATGCCCTTCGAAGTCGATGAGATCGTCTACCCGGTTCCGCAGTCGATTCAGAAGCCGGGCTGGTTCACGGTCTGCCGCTCGCTCTTCTCCGCCGATCAGTGCCGCGAGCTGATCGCGTTCGCGGAGGAACACGGGCGCTTCTACAAGAGCGGCGGCCTGCGCATCAAACGCGACGTGCAGTACTGCTTTCTGCGCCCCGAGGACTCGGCGTGGGCGTTTCAGAAAATCGCGCGCGCGTTCGCGCGGTACAACGTCTGGGGCTTCGCGCTTTCGGGGATCGTCGAGCCGATGCGCCTTCAAAAGTACGGCGTCGGCGGCTACACCCGCCCGCACACCGACTACGACTACACCAGCACCGACCAAAGCAAGATCACGGCGATCCTCCCGCTCGTTCCCGCGCGCGCCTGGGCCGGCGGCGAGCTCACCATCGCCGACCGCCGCACCCTCAAGATCGATCGCGGCGACTGCCTCTTCTTCCCCAGCTTCGCCATGCACGCCGTCTCCCGCGTCACGCGCGGCGAGCGGGTCGTCCTGTCGGCGTGGTGCGCGGGGCCGCGGTTGGTGTGACGGGCGGCCGAAAGGCCGCCCGATGCGGTATTGGACGCTATTGCTTCGGCCCCACGACCGGACCATCGCCAACGACGAAGTAGCCGGCGGGAATCGTGCCGCACTGCGAAGCGGCTGCAGCGGCTTGCGCGTTCACGGCGCTCACGTCTGCGGCCGACATGCTCTTCGGCACGACCACGGTCGCGCAGGCATGACTCGTGTTCGACGACGCATCCGCCGCGGTGACGACGATGAGGTAGACGCGGCCGTTGCCGGTTGCACTCCGTTCAGCGCGCAGACGCAACGCGTTCTTCGCGTCGGGTGAGAAATCGCCGGTCTCCGGCGTCAGATCGTCCTCGTCGCTGTAGACGGCAACGCTCGACGTCACCGTGCCGCCGCCGTTGTCACTCGTCGCATACGAGAGTCCGACGTCGATCAGGTTGTGATTCGGCGGCCAGAGCAGGTCGTTCGCGAGTGAGAGGGTGATGTCCGGTCCCTGCGTATCGGCGACGTGGATCGTCACGGTCGCGGTGTTCGAGTCGTCGGTGCCGTCGGATGCGTGGTACGTGAACGTGTCGTCGCCGACGAACCCCGGATCGGGCTCGTAGGTGAAGGAACCGTCAGCGTTCAGGACCAGCGTTCCGTTCGAAACGTCGCTGACGAGCGTCGCTGTGAGCGAATCGCCGTTGGGGTCGGTGTCGTTGCCGAGAACACCCGGTGCGCCGGCGTTCAGCGTCGTATCCTGATCCATGTCGTACGAGTCGGCGACTGCCACTGGAGGATCGTTCGGCGTGGAGCACGTGCCGAGAACCTCGAAGGCTCCCACGTCGGCGCCGTCGCCGCCGGGGGCGTTGGCGATGCCGGGGTCGTCGCAGGGGCGGAGCGATCCACGCTCATCGACGGCCAGGCCGTCGCTGTTGCCTTGATCGTGGGCGGCGCTCCCGGGGTTGAGCGCGTGGGTCGGCACCGTCCCGCCGTTGTTCGCGAGCGGCGCGACATTCAACTGCGCGGAGGTGACGTCCACCTGATCGCCCGTCGCCGGGACGTGCGGCGGGACGCCGTTCGGCCCGATGACGTTGTGGCCGAGCGACGTGAGCGTGCCTTCGTACTCCGGCTCGAAATCGGGAGCCCCGGTGCCGTTGCCGGCGATGATCGTGTTCTGGATGATGGTCGTCGGCCCCGAGGCGCGGATCCCTTGCGCGTGCGGCGGGCCGGCGCCGTACTGCGAGTTCTTCGTGATCGTGCAGCTCTTCAACGAGAGAGAACCGTTGTTGGCGATGCCGCCGCCGAGCCAGGGGCACACGTTGCCGGTGACCGTGCAGTTGATCATCGTCAGCGTGCCGTTGTTCATGACACCGCCGCCGTCGTTGTTCGTCTCGCAGTTCGAGATGGTGACGTTGGTCGCGGTGACGGTGGCGTTCGCATTGACCTGCATTCCGCCGCCGTCGCCTCCGAAGACGAAGCCGTTCGTGATGTAGAGGTCGTTGAGAAGCACCGCGATCGGGCCACCGGTTCCGGGAGACGGGAACGTGGCCGGGTTCAAGTCGAACGCGCGCTCCTTCCCGTTGACGTCGATCGTCGTGCCGGCGGCGTTGCCATTGACGGTCACGCTGTCCCACACGTCGAGATCGGCGAGGAGGCCGGCGTCTTCCTGCGTGCCGGCGATCGAGAAGGTGATCGTGCCGGCGGGAAGATTGATGACGTCATGGCCCGATCCGGGTCCGCAATCCGTCCAGGCGCCGTTGTTGAAGTTCGCGTTGAGAACCGCTTCACGGATGGTGCAGAGGCCGTCGCCATTGCTGAGCGCATCGGTGAAGCCGTTGACGGTGATCGTGTTCGCGTACGCGGGAAGCGACAGAAGAGACAGGAGAACCAGCAGAGAGAGCAAACGACGCATACGAGGAGGAACCTCCTTCAAAGAAAAGAAGAGTGTGAACGGCACAACAGTTTGGGCCTGCGGTGAGGAACGTAAGGCTGGGGACCTGGTCCGGCCGTGAGCAGCGTCACGTTAACCAGACGCCTTCGACCGGCGTAGTAGCCGTCAGTGAGTACGAGTCTGAAGTGGGCGATCGCCGGCGTGGCGATCGCGATCGCCGTCACCACCGCGATGGACGCGAACGGCCTGCTGCTGTTCAGCGCCCTGCCGCTCTTTCCGCTCGCGTTTGCGCTCTGCATCGCGCAGCGCATCAGGCCTCGCGAAGCCAGCCTCACCCTCGGACGTCCGCATCATTACGTACTGGCGCTGCTGCATCCGGTGGTGGTCATCGGCGCGATCACGATTCTCGCCATCGCCTTCGGCGCCGTGCACGCGGGCGCGATTCGATGGAAACCGATCGCGATCAACGGGCTTGCCGGTGTGATCGCGGTGATGTTGACCGAGGAGGGATTCTTTCGCGGATGGCTGTGGGCGGCGCTGAAGCGGGGCGGGTTGTCGGAGCGCGGCACGCTTGTATGGAGCAGCGCCGCGTTCGTGGCGTGGCACATCTCCGCGGTCGTCTTCGACACCGGCTTCAATCCGCATCCCGCGCAGATTCCGCTCTACCTCGTCAACGCCTTCGTGATGGGCGCGATCTGGGGACTGCTGCGCTCGATCTCCGGCTCGATCCTCGTCTCGAGTCTCTGCCACAGCGTCTGGAACGCGATCGTCTATTCGCTCTACGGATTCGGCACGAAGACCGGCGCGCTCGGCATCGCCGACACCTCGATCTTCGCGCCCGAGGTGGGAGTGTTGGGATTGGCGTTCAACCTCGTCTTCGCCGCGGCGCTCGCGGTTTACTCCAACAGAATCCGCTTGCGCGAGTAATCGAACGTCACCCGAAAATTCTGCAGCGCGCTGTTGCCGAGAACGCCGTCGGTTGTGCGTGCGCCGCCCGCGCCGCGCGGCGATCCGTACGCTTCCACTTTCGGGTTCGGGAACGTGCGCCCTCCGAAAATCAGCTCCGTCGCGGCGAGCTTGACGAACGGCGTCACGCCTAACGCGAGTGTGTCGGACATCTTCGACTCGCCAACGAGGTGGTTCTCAGTCGCGTAAGGATGGCGCAGCACTACGGCAGTCGACGCGCCGGTATCCACCATCAACCGCGGCGTGAGCGTTTTCTCTCCGAACTTCAACTTCGCGCTGACGACCGGCAGATGGCCATCAAACGTAATCGGCAATCGGAGAGCCTTCGGCGGTGCGCGGAACTCGGCTGGCTCGTGCAGGATCAGCACGCGTTTCTGAAAATCGATCGTGACGACGTAGCGGTCGAACAGCTCGTGGCCGATGAGGCCGCGGATCTCGCGCTTCTGCCGGCGGAAGTTGTCGAGCGCCCAGAGACGCATCGATTGATTGCGCATCGTGAGCGGGCCGATCGTCCACGTCACTCGCTTGCCGTCGACCTTCAACGCCGCCGCGGTCTCCTGGTCGAGGATCGAGAAATCGGAGCCCGAGTCGACGACGCACCAGATCGGCGGGCGCCCGTTAAGGGAGACCTGCACTTCGATCTGACCGGGCGTATAGCGGAACGGGATTTCGAGCGCGGCGAGGAGGAGGATTTGCGCGAGCACGCGTGAATGGTAGTCCCCAGCGGACTCGAACCGCTGACCTCTACCGTGTCAAGGTAGCGCTCTAACCAGCTGAGCTAGGGGACTACAAACGCGCGCGTGAGGCTACCGCAGCTTGTTCGCCCGTGCAAGAACTCGCCCCGCCCCCCAGACATTCCTATCCCGTCCCATCCGTCCTATTTCCGGACAGCTGTCTCTTTTCCATCCCGCCCCTCGTCCTATAAGTCCTATGTTTTCAGTCTCTTCCCGCTGGCTCCAAACCCGCACAAAGCCGCGCCCATGACCTTTTCCATGGCCCGTCTCATCGAAACCTTCGCGCGCGAGAGTCAAGAGCGCCTCGCGGAGAGTGCGCAAATCCTGCAGGCGCTGGAGCGCGACGCCGCCGACACGTGCGCGCTCGAGGAGTTGATGCGCCGCTTCCACGGCTTCGCCGGCATCGGCGGCTTCGAGGGATTCGAGCTCCTCAACTCCGCCGGCGCGCGCGCGGAGAGTGAATGCCGCAAGCTGATGAAGGCGGGCGAAGCGCCGGCCGCGCAGACGATCCGCCGCTGGCGCACGATGATCACGTTCATCGAGAACGAAGTGAACGAGATCCGGCGCGCGTGGCGCAACGTCATCGTCATGCCGGTGCAGGAAGAAGAGGAAGAAGAGACGCGGCCGGTGCGGCGCGTCTACGACGTGCTGCTCGTCGAGGACGACGCGGATGTGCACTCGCTGCTCGGCCCGCGGCTCGTGGCCGAGGGATTCAATGTGCGGTCGGTGTACACGCGGGAGGATGCGATGAACGCCATGTCGATGCCGCCGCACGCGCTCATCGTCGACGTCGGATTGCCGGACGGCAGCGGCTACGACGTCGTGTCGGCGCTCCGCTCCATTCCGGAGCGCGAGAACGCGCCGGTGTTCATCATCAGCACGCGCGAGAGTTTTCGCGACAAGGTGGAAGGCATCCGCTCCGGCGCCGACGCCTACTTCCGCAAGCCGCTCGACTGCGAGGCGCTCATCCGCCGCCTGCGCTCGCTCGTCGAGTCGCGCGACGACAGCGTGGCCCGCATCCTCTCCGTCGAAGACGATCCCGCGCAGTCGGCGTACCTGCACGCCATCCTCGAAGGCGCCGGCTACGAAGTGCGCTCGTGCGCCGATCCGAAACATTTCGAGTCGGAGCTGATCCACTTCAATCCCCATCTCATCGTGATGGACATTCTGATTCCCGGCGTGAGCGGCTACGAGCTCGCGCGGTTCGCCCGCCAGCTCGACGAGCATCAGACGACGCCGATCCTCTTTCTGACGGCCGAGCGCGAAGCGCACACGCGGATCGAGTCGATGCGCTCCGGCGGGGACGAGCACATCGAGAAGCCGGTGTCGGCGAACCTGCTGCTGGCCGCGGTGGAAGCGCGGCTGCAGCGCTCGCGGCAGATCCGCCATTTCCTCGACCGCGACAACCTGACGGGTCTTTACAACCGCGCGGCGTTCACGCGCCGCGTGCAGGCGTGGCTGCGCGGCAGCGGCGGCGGCGACAGCGCCGCGCTGGTGATGATCGACGTCGACCGCTTCAAGTCGATCAACGATCAGCACGGCCACGCGTACGGCGACCAGGTGCTCTCCCGCCTCGGCTCGTTCCTCCGCAACAACGTCCGCGTCTCCGATGTCGTCAGCCGCTACGGCGGCGAAGAGTTCGCGATGCTCGTCGACGACGTTTCGGAGAGCGAAGCCGTGCGCCTCGTCGATCGCCTGCGCGAAGAGTTCGCCTCGATCCAGCACGCCACGTTCTCCGCCGGCATCGCCCTCATCTCGCATCGCTCGTCCTTCGCCGACGACATGCGCGCCGCCGACGCCGCGCTCTATCGCGCGAAAGCGTCGGGCAGGAATTGCGTCGTCACGGTGAACGCGGAGGAGCGGATGAAGGTCGCGTCGTAGCGGCATTGTGACAATGCCGCGCGCGCGTCCTGCGTAGCATCACGCTCATGCTTGCACGCGCGCTGTTCCCCTTGCTCGGACTGCTCCTCGCCGCCGTGGAAGCGAGCGACGTGCGCATCCTCGCGCGTGGCGGTTCGAGCTTCGAGACCACCGTCGCCGTCTCTCCGCAGAGCGCGCAGCGTGCGGTCGTGGGCGTGATGTCGGTGGCGCACCAGGGCGTCGATTTCTACACGACGCACGACGGCGGCCTCTCCTGGAGCGCGGGCGCGAAGATGCCGACGAAGGGAACGAATGGCCGCGAATACGACGACGGCCAGGGCGATCCCGTGATCGTCGCCGATCGCACCGGCCTCTTTCACATGGCCATGCTGATGACGAGCCTCGGCAACCCCGGCTCCACGGCCGTTGCCGCGTCGCGCTCGACGGACGGCGGGCTCACGTGGTCCGATCCGATCGTCGTCGCCGAATTGGAACTGAAGTCCGGCCCGACGCGCGAGTTCGACGACAAGGAATGGCTCGCCGTCGACAACACCGGCGGCCCCTTCGACGGCAACCTCTACCTGCTCTGGCAGCGCATCGGCTTCGCCTCGACGCCGCTGCAAAGCCGGATGATGTTCTCGCGCTCGACCGACCGCGGCGCGAGCTGGTCGGAGCCGGTCGCGCTGACGACGCCGTCGCCGAGTGGCCAGTCGCAAGTCGCGATCGGCCCGAACGGCGAGGTCTATCTCGCCTATTACCGCGCCGCGAACAACGGCAACATTATCCTGCGCACGTCGACCGACGGCGGCGTGACGTTCGGCGATCCGCTGCCGATCCCGGTGCTGCCGTGGATCGGCGGCGCGATTCCGAACACGAAGAAGGCGACGTTCAAGGCCTTCCCGACGCTGCTCTGCGACCGCTCGAACGGACCGGCTCGCGGAACGCTGTACATGGTCATGGGCACGTCGACGCAGAGCGTCAGCGGACAAACGGTCGGCGGCGCCGCGGTCACGCGCTCGACCGACGGCGGCCGCACGTGGTCCACGCCGAAGATGATCTCGACGCCGACGACGGGCGACGCGATTTTTCCGAGCGGCGCCGTCGACGAGGCGACGGGCGAGCTCGTCGTGGCCTGGCTCGACCGCCGCGACGATCCCACGAACACCTTGGCCAGCCTGTACGCGACCCGCTCGCGCGACGGCGGCGTGACGTTCGACGCCCCGCGCCGTTTCTCGACGCCGTTCTCGATCGACGCCGACTGGATCGGCGACTACTACGGCGTCTCCGGCCACGACGGCGTCTGGCTCGCGACGTTCAGCCCCAGCTCGGGCGAGATGTCCGCCGTCCGCCTCCGCTTCGATTTCGAAATCCCGCCCAGACGCCGCGCCGTGCGAAAGTGAGGCTCGAATGAAGCGCCTATCTGTCCTGGCGGTCCTACTCGTCCTCTTCGTCCTCTCGTCGTCCGCCGACCGCCGCCGCTCCGTCCGAGTCCCAGTAAACAACGACCTCCACTGGCTAACCACCGCCATTGAAACCGGCGCCTGGCTCGAGTCCATCGCCCAGGTCCGCGGCGAAGGCCTCGCCTGGGGCAGCGACGCCGCGCAACCAACGGCCGTCACGCCGGGCCTTCCCGGCACCTCCGGCGCCGGCTTCTTCTTCCTCCGCCTCTATCAAGTGACCCACGAGCCGCGGTACCTCGGCATCGCCCAGCGCGCGGCGACCTACGTCGCGTCGACATGCGCGAATTTCGGATTCGACTGGCAGGCCGGCACCGTCGGCTGCGGCGAGTTTCTCGTCGCGCTCGCGCGCGAGACGCACGAGCCGCAACAGCTCGAGCGCGCGAAGCTGATGGCCGACGCGCTGCTGCAGCGCGCCAAGCACGAAGGCGACGGGACGTACTGGGTCTTTCCGAGCTCGACGACCGTCTACACCGGCGTCGCCCACGGCGCGGGCGGCGTGGCCGTGCTGCTGCTCGACGTCTACGAGCTCACCGGCGACCGCAAGTATCTCGATGCCGCCGAATCCGCGTGGCGGTGGATTGCCAAATACAACGTGAACCTCGGCGCGAACGCCGTCGGCTGGAAACGCCTGACCACCGATACGACGTCCTACAACGGCTGGTGCGGCGGCGCGTCCGGGATCATCTTCGTCCTCGATCGTCTGTTTACCGTCACCGGCAAGAGCGAGTATCGCGATCAACTCGCCGCCACCGCGTCGGGACTCTTGACCACCGCCGTGCAGACCGACAGCGGCTATCGCTGGACCTACTACTCCGACCGCACCGGCAACTCGCCGCTCGTCTACTGCCACGGCAGCGCGTGCGCGATCGGCTCGCTCGCGCGCGCGTACGAGCTCGGCGGCGACGCGCGCTTCCTGGCCATGGCCGTCGCCGGCGCGGCGCATCTGAACGCTGCCGGGCTGCCGCATGCGGACGGCCGGAACTGGCCGCACATCGAGCGCTCGACGCTCGTCGAGAATGGATTCATGGTCGGCGGCGCGTCGGTCGGTCACGGCCTGCTGCGTCTCTACCGCACGACGCGCGACCGTCAATATCTCGACCTTGCCCGCGCCGCGGGCCGGTCGCTCATCGCCACCGCCGAGCGTCCCGCGGCGGGAATGCTGCGCTGGAAAGACATGGTCGAGCCGGTGCCGCCGCAGTTCGCCGCCGAGCAGGCCGTGAACATCGGCTGGTGGAACGGCACCGCCGGCATCGGCATGTTCTTCCTCGAGCTGTATCAGTTCAGCACAGGCGTTGATCCGCCGACGCAATTCTCGCCCGCGAATCCATAACAGCAGTGGAGGACAGGCACTCCTGCCTGTCCCTTCATGCATACGAACACCGCGCAATTCGCAAATGAGCGCCGCGCAATTCGCAAATGAAAACCGCGCGATTCGTAAATGGACCGTGCACGTCGTGCAAATGATCCCGCTTCACTTGCTAAACGGACCGCGTCCATTTTCAATCGGAGCCCTGTCATTTGCATTCGGAGACCATTTCATTTGCGAATGGCACCGGTTCCGGATGTGATGCGTACGTCTTTCTGTTTTATCTCGAGGTACGCCATTTCAGCGACCGCGCGCGCGCATTTGCGTCGGATCGCCGGTTCATTTGCGTTCCCGGGCCGCTCCATTCAGCAAATGATCGGCCCTCATTTAGCAAGTGATCGGCTCTCATTTAAGGGCATGTTCGGTTGCGGTTGATCAGCGACCGGCGACAGAATCGCCTCCAGCATCGGCCGCATCTGCGAGAGCTGCTTCACGCGGATCACAAAGTCCCACGCCCGCTCGAACTTCTTCCAGCCGGCGCTGTAGAAGAAGTGCTTCAGCCGGTGCTTGACGGTTTCGTGCGCGGACGCGCCCTGGAAGATCGCGCTCCAGCGATAGAAGGCCTCGTACGACCAGTCGTAGCCGCGCTTCAGCTCCTCGGGCGTGAGTCCGGTCGGGCGATAGACGACGTTGCGCGTGTCGTAGAGATCCCAGTTGCGCGTGGCGATGCGGTTCTGCGCTTCCATCTCCGTGAACAGCGCGGTGCCGGGATACGGCGTGAGGATGTGAAACGTCGCGGTGGTGATGCCGGACTGCACGGCCCAGTCGACGGTGCGCGCGAAGACGTCGCGGTCGTCGCCGTCCAGGCCGAAGACGAAGCTGCCGTTGATCATGATGCCGAGGCTGTCGAGACGGCGGACGACGGCCCGGTAATCGCGGCCGAGGTTCTGGCGCTTGTGCGCGCCTTTCAGGCCGTCATCGGACAGCGTCTCGAAGCCGACGAAGAGGCTGCGGAGACCCGCCGCCGCGGCTTCTTCGACGAGGTCGTCGCGCAGGATCGAGTCGACGGTCGCCGCGCCCTGGAAGACGCGGTTCATGCCCCGCATCCCGCGGAAGAGCGCGCGCGCAAAGTGCGGATTGCCGAGGAGGTGATCGTCGAGAAAGTAGAGATGCCGGCCCGGCAGCCGCGCGATCTCCGCGAGCGCGTCGTCGACGAGCTGCGTATAGAACGAGCGCCCGCCGGCGAAGAAGCCGTCCTTGTAGCAGAACGTGCAGTGATGCGGACAGCCGCGCGAGACGACGATCGAGTTCGGGACGAGATAGCGGTGCCGCTGGATGAGATCGCGCCGGATCGGCGGCAGCGCCTCGAGCGTGCGCACGGGCGAGAAGTAGCGGCGCTGCGGCGTGCCATTCGCCAGATCGCGCAGGAACTGCGGGAACGTGTGCTCGCCCGGCCCGAGAAAAATCGTGTCGGCGTGCGGCGCGGCCTCGTCGGGCAGCGACGTGACGTGCAGCCCGCCGAGGGCGACGTACGCGCCGCGCGCGCGATAGTGATCGGCGATCTCGTACGCGCGATAGGCGTTGGTGATGTAGACCTGAATGATGACGAGGTCCGGCGCGTCGTCGAGCTCGAGCCGCTCCACGTGCTCGTCCTGCAGCGAGATCTCGAGATCGGGATCGAGATACGCCGCCAGCGTGGCCAGCCCGAGCGGCGGAAAGAGCGAGTACTTGATGGGCCGCCAGTACGGGCTGGTGGCCTCGGTGAGCGCCGGCAGGATGAGCTTGACGCGTCGCAGCAACACGGCAAGCACTTTATGGGGCAAAGCATTTCGCTGTCAAGTGGAGGACAGGCACTCCTGCCTGTCCACTTTTTTCGCGTCGCTCAGGACAGGCAGGAGTGCCTGTCCTCCACTATGCGCCGAGCCAGCGCCGCACTTTCGCCAGCAGCGCGTCCGGCTCCACCGGCTTGAGCAGGTAGTCGTCCATGCCCGTCTCCGCGAGCCCGTCGAGCGTGTCGGCGCTCATGGCGATGATCGGCACGCGGGCATTTGCGGGATTCGACTTGATCCGCCGCGCCGCCTCCACCCCGCTCATCTTCGGCATCTGCAGATCCATGAGCACGAGGTCGAACCGCGTGCGGTCGAGCAGCTCCAGCGCCTCGCCGCCGCTCGACGCGGCGGTCACGCCGACGCCGCTCCCGCGCAGGATCTCCGTGGCCACTTCGCGGCAGATCCAGTCGTCATCGACGAGGAGAACGTTGGCTGGAGCGGCGGGCTTTAGCCCGCCGTCGGTATCCGGCGGGCTAAAGCCCGCCGCTCCATTGTCCTCGTACACGTACTCCACCCCAAGATACTTTCGCAGCGTGGCGAAGATCGTCGCTTCCCGGAACGGCTTCGCCACGAACTCGTCGCAGCCGGCGGCGAGAATCTCGCCGCGCTCGTGATCGAGCGCGCTCGCGGAAAGGGCGATGATCGGCGTGCGCGCGCCTTTCTCTTCCGCGCGGATGCGGCGCGTCGCTTCGAGGCCGTCCATGCCGCTCATCCGCCAGTCCATCCAGATGAGGTGCGGCTTCCACGTGCGCCACAGCTCGATCGCTTCTTCCCCGTTCGCCGCCTCGCGCACTTCGAATCCGACGAGCGCGAGCAGTTGCGTGAGCACCGCGCGATTCACGGCCGTGTCGTCGACGACGAGAATGCGTTTCGGCGTCGTGACCGCGGCGACGCGGCGCGTGTCGACCGCGACGGCTTCCGCTTCCGCCGCCGGCAGGCTGATGTCGACATGAAACTTCGAACCCCGGCCCGGCGTGCTCTCGGCCGTGATGTCGCCGCCCATCAGCCGCGCAATGTTGCGCGAGAGCGCGAGTCCGAGTCCCGTTCCTTCCTTCGATCGCCGCCCCGTCTCGCTCTGCACGAACGGCTCGAAGAGCTTGCTCAGCTCCGCCGCCGCGATTCCGGGTCCCGTGTCTTCGACGTCGAAGCTCGCGCGGCCGTGGCTCCATCGCGCGCGCAGCGTCACGCCGCCCGTCTCCGTGAACTTCACCGCGTTGCCGGCGAGATTCAAAAGAATCTGCCGCAGGCGCACTTCGTCGCCGAGGACGATCGGCGGCAGCTGCGACTCGTCCACGTCGACGGTGAAGCGGATGTGCTTTTCCTCGGCGCGGAAGCGGAGCAATTTCTCGACGTCGCGCACCGGTCCGCGCGGATCGAAGCGCGTCTCCTCGAGCGTCATGCTGCCCGCTTCGATTTTCGAAAGCGACAGCACGTCGTTGATCAATCCGAGGAGATGCTCGCCGCTGCGGATGATCACATCCAATCCATGCCGGTCCTCGGCGTCGCGATTTTTTCGGCGGCCGAGGAGCTGCGCGAACCCGAGCACGCCGTTCAGCGGCGTCCGCAGCTCGTGGCTCATATTCGCGAGGAACGCGCTCTTCGCGCGGCTCGCCGCGTGCGCCCGCTGCTCCGACTCCGCCAGTTCCGCGGTGCGCTCGCGCACCGTGGCCTCGAGCATCGCCGCGTGGCGGCGCAGCGCGCGCGATCGCAGCAGCACGATGGCGTAGACGACCAGCGCGAGCAGCGCGAGCATCGCCAGCCGCGCGGGCCAGGTCTCGTACCAGTACGGCGCGACGTCGAGGTCGGCGACGAGCGCCGGCGTCCATTCGTTCGTCCCTTCGACGCGCGCCTCGACTTCCACGCGCCAGCGGCCCTTGCCGAGGTTCTCGATGTCGAGGCGATCGTCGGGCGAAGGCTTCGACCACTCCTCGCGCAGCCGCGGCACGCGCACGCGATACTCGACGGGCGTGGGGCTGAGCCACGGTGCCGACCAGCGCAGATGCAGCGCGCGATCATTGACCGCCGGCGTGTCGCGCCACTGCAGCACGAGCTTCGGCTGCGACAGCGATTGGACGGACGGATCGAATCGCGCGAGACCCGACATCGTGCCGACGTAGACGATGCCGCCGTCGTCGACGAGCAGTCCATTGAGATTGGTCTCTTCCTGCAGCAGGCCGGAGCGCGAGTCCCACGTGGTCCAGCGTCCGTTCGCGAAGCGGCCGACGCCCTCCGACCCGCCCGCCCAGATCGCGCCGTCGCGTGCGCGCGCGAGCGAGTAGATCGTCTGTCCGGGAAGGCCGTCCGTCACGCGCGTCCACTTCTCGCCGCGACGAATGGCGATGCCGCCCGGACCGCCGGCCCACACTTCGTCGTCCGAGACTTCGAGCAGCGCGTTGACCGACTCGGGGATCGCCGGCTCGTTGCGCGATGTGGCGCGATCGACGAACGCGCCGTCGCGGAAGATGCTGATGCCGCGCAGCGTGGCCACCCACAACTCGCCGTTCCGCCGCCACATCATCGCCCGCACGTGCTGGTTCTCGAGGTTGCCGCTGATCGCCTCCTCGCGCCGCCACGCGCCGTTCTCGCGCACGAACACGCCCTCGGTCGCGCTCGCGCCGTACCACACGCCGGCGGGGCTGCGGAACAACCCCATCATGAAGCCGCTGCCGATCTTCAGCACCTGCGTGAACGGCTTGCCGCCGCGCGACTCGAAGATGCCGAAGCGCGCCGCGGCGGCGTAGACGCCCGGCTCGATCTCCGCGAGCGCGCGCACGTCCTCGGTGAGCCCGTCCTGCAGGTCGAACAAACGCTGCGTGCCGTCGCGGTTCAGCCGCAGCGCGCCGTTGATGAAGAGACCGGCGAGCAGATCGCCGTTGGACGCGGGCGCGAGCCCGAACGCGGAGAACGTCGCGAACGGCGAGCGCGCGGGATTCCACGGATCGGCGGCCACGCGATGCGACCAGCCTTCGCCGACCCACTGTGCCGGACCGACGCCGTTCAATCCGAACCAGACGTTGCCTTCGCGATCACCGAGGATCGCCATCACGCCGGGATCGAACGGACCGTTCACCGGACTCCACACCGTCCACGGACCGGACGCGGTGCCGAACGCGACGCGCGCGCCGGTCGATCCGGCCCAGATCCTTCCGCGCCGATCCTCGGCCAGCGTGCGGAACGAGCCGCGCGGCCACGGCGCGAACTCGGCCTGGTGCCAGCCGTCCGCGCCGCCCTTCGACCAATGCACGGTGCACGACTGCGTCGCCACCCACACCCGCCCGTCGCTCGCCGCGAGGATCGCGCCGGGCCGCGACGGCAGAGGCGCGCCTTCGACGAATTGCGTCGTTCGATTGAAGATGCGCGCCGCGCCGGTTTCCGTCGCCGCCCAGATCGCGCCGTCCTTTGCCGCGTTGAGCGCGACGACCTTCGCCGTCATCTCGTTGCGGCGCGTCCATGTGTCATTCGATGCGAGCGTCCAAAGCGCGCCGTCGCCGTCGCTCATCCATAACGTGCCGTCGCGCGCCTCCGCGATCGACGCCACGCCGCGCTCCGTTGTGAGCAGACTCCACGTCTGCCCGTCGTACCGATGCACGCCCGCCTGCGACGCCACCCACACGCCGCCCTGCGCGCGCGCGACCATCGACGTGATCAATCCCCTCAACGGAGCGCCCTTCACATCGGCGACCGGCGTGATCGTCTTTCCATCGAACGTCGCCACGCCATCGAGTGTCCCGATCCAAAGCGTCCCGTCCGTGCTCTGCGCCAGCGCCACGGCCGACGACTGCGGCAACCCCCGCCAGCTCGATTTCGGAAACGTCCGAAACGCCCGCGTCGGTGTCCACTCCTCCGCGCGCATCGCAAGCGCGGCGAGGACCACGCACAGTGCGAAGAGAGGGCGGCGGACGGGCATGGGATTGGGGAAAGCTTAACCCGGTTGCGCGGTTTTTCCCGATGTTCCCGGGCCCGAGCCCGCACCCGCTTCCGCGCCCGGGGCGGTGGACTCGGAGCTTCGCCAAGCCCCCACCCCGGGCGCGGAAGCGGGCACGGGTTCGGGCCCGGGTCCGGGGAGGGCGACGATTGACGATGGACCCGCGTATGCTGATATTCGATGAAGCGGATCACGATCAAACTGCCGGATGATGTCGATGCCAAGCTGCGTCACGAAGCTGCACATCGTGGAATCACGGTCGCCGCGATTGTGCGCGAAGCGATCAAGACGCATCTAAGCGCACAACGAATCGAAGAGATCATTCGACGCGAGAAGGTTGTCAGCCCGTCATCCTGAGCCGCGAAGACGGCGAAGGATCTCGAACGACGCACACGGTTCGCATCTAGAGATCCTTCGGCGTCTACGCACCTCAGGATGACGCGACCCCGCGCAATCGCTCCGCGATCAGCGCCAACCCCGGCCGCAACTGCGGCTCGGGATCGAGCGTCTGCATCACCAGCTCCGCGAACGCGGGCGGAACGTCGGCGCGCGCGTCGAGCAGCGGGCGCGGTTTCGAGGAGAGATGCAGCTTCACCATCTCGGGAAGCGTGGGCGCGGCGGGATCGAAAGGGAGCGCGCCGGAGAGCGCAAAGTACAACAACACGCCGACGCTGTAGATGTCGGAGCGTTCGTCGCAGGAGTTGCTGAGGAGGCGCTCGGGGGCCATGTAGCTGAGGGTGCCGAGAAACGTGCCGGCGACGGTGGCGTCGGGGCTGGAGGACTCGTCGAGGAGTTTGGCGATGCCGAAGTCGACGACTTTCACGACCTCGCCGTTCGCGCCGCGGTGGAGGAAGACGTTGTCGGGCTTCACGTCGCGGTGGAGGATGCCGGCGGCGTGGGCGGCGATGAGCGCGTCGCAGACGGGAAGGACGATCTCCGCAACGCGCGCGGGTGGCAGCGGACCTTGCTCGCGCAGCAGCGCTCCGAGCGTGCGGCCGCTGAGCAGCTCCATCACCAGGTAGGCGACGCCGTTCGGGGCGACGCCGAAGTGGAGGACGTCGATGGCGTTCGGATGCGCGACGCGGCAGGCGGCGATCGCTTCGCGGCGGAAGCGCGCGAGCAGTTCGTCGTTGTGCACGCCGCCCGGACGAAGCACCTTCACCGCCACGTTGCGGCGCAGTTGCAGATGCACGCCGCGGAAGACGGCTCCGAAGCCGCCCTCGCCGATTTTCTCTTCGAGCCGGTACGTGTCGTCGAGCACCGTGCCGGTCAGCGCGGTCGACATCGCCGTGAACATCCGCTCTGTCTTTTGCTGCGCGGCCATCAGTTGCTGATTGCGCCGCTCCAGCTCGCGGTTGCGCTCCGCCAACTCGTGATTGAGGCGGAACACCTTGATCTGCGTCCCGACGCGCGCCAGCACCTCCGCGGCCTCGAACGGCTTCGTCACGTAGTCGACGCCGCCCGCTTCGAAGCCGCGCAGCTTTTCGCCGACGTCGTCGAGCGCAGAGATGAAGATGACGGGAATGGCGCGCGTGCGCGGGCGCGCCCGCAACCGCCGGCACGTTTCCAATCCGTCGAGACCCGGCATCTGAATATCGAGCAGCACCAGCTCGGGCAGATCGCCGCGCTCCAGTAGCTCGAGCACTTCCAGTCCGTTCGTCGCCGTGCGCACTTCGTAGCCGTGCATCTCCAGGATGCCGCTCAGCAGCATCCGGTTCACGCCGTTGTCGTCGGCGACGAGGATCCGTCCGGCGCTCATCGTCTCCACGAAACCTGCACGAACGCGGTGCGGCCGGGAAACAGCGACGCGTTCGGCACTCCGGCCGGCGACACGGTGTAGTAGCGCAGGTCGGAATCGAAGATGTTTTTCACGCCCGCGCGCAGACTGAATCGCCGCAGCTCGCGCGACACGGTGAGATCCGCCAGCTCGCGTCCTTCGACCAGGTCAGGATCGGCGCCGTAGCTCACGCGCGCGCCGAGAACGAGTCCCGCGAGCGGGCGATAGAAGAGCGAGAGATTGCCGAACCACGGCGACGCGATCGGATTCGAGCGCTCCGGAAATCCGGGGCCGGGTTGCCTCGGATCGATCGTGTCGACGTACGAAACGTTCGCGTCGAGCTTCAGCGACGGCGCGAGCTGCTGGCTCCACTCCAGCTCAACGCCCTCCGCGCGCGCGTTCGGATCGGTGAGGACGCCGCCGGGGCGGATCATGTTGCTGATGACCGAGCGGAAGATCGTCGCGCGGCCGACGCTGTTCGCGGCGCGGAAGACGTAGTTGAGCTCCGTCGTGGCGTTGACTTCGAAGGCGTAGCGCGGAACGCGGCTCGGCGGGACGGGTGAGTAGAGCTCGAAGAACGTCGGCGGGCGGAATCCTTCCGTGTACTGCGCCTTGAGGATGTGCCGGTCGCTGGCGCGCCAGACGACGGCGATGCGCGGCGTGACGCGATCTTCGAAGTCGCTGTAGGAGTCGTAGCGCGCGCCGAGGGTGAGCGAGAGCGCCTTGCCGACGTCGATGCGATCCTGCAGCGTGACGCCGAAGATGCGGCGGTCGGCGTCGTCGACGATCTGCACGAGCGGGCCGGGCGGCTGGCCGGGTGGGGGAGGGGGGCGGAAGAAGCCCTCATCGATGGTGGAGCGCGAGTAGTCCGCTCCGATCAGCCACGACTTCCACGTCCAATCGGCGGCGATCTTCGCGACGCTGCCGCGGCCCGCCGCGTTCTGCTCCGCGATCCGGTTGCGCAGCCAGCTCGCGCGAACCGTCGCATTCGCATGCGCGTACTTTGCTTCGATCGCGGAGCTTTTTTCGCTTTCTCTGTTTTGAAGATTTCGCTGGACGTGTTGCGCGGTGAACGAAAGATCGCCGAAGGTTGCGGAGGCGACGCCGAATACACGGTGATCGTCGACGTCGGCCGTGACCAGCTCGGTGTCGTCGCTGGTCACGCCGGCGACGTTCACCGCGAAGTTCATGTGGCGACCGCTGCCCTCAGCGGTCGCGGTGCCGCTGGGGGCAGCGGCACCCACATACTGCGCGCCGATGGTGTACGTCGGATGCGGCGACGACGCACGACCGAACGCGCGCGTGCCTTCGTTGCGCGTGATGATGTTCACGAGACCCATGAACGCGTAGTCGCCGTAGACGACGGAGCCGGGGCCGCGAATGACTTCGATGCGATCGATCTGTTCGACCGGAATCAGCAGCGCCGCGCTGTTGAAGCCCGCGTCCGCACGCACGAGCGGGATGCCGTTGAGCTGGATCTGGATGTTGCCGGAGTTGAACGGGAAGTCGAGCCCGCGCACGATCACGTTCGGCACGCCGTTGCGGTCGCGCTGGTAGAGGATCCCGGGGATCAGCCCCAGCGCCTCGCCGGCCGTCGTCACGCCGAGGGCCTCGAGATCGTGGCCGTCGAGCACCGTGACGATGCCGGGGACGTAGTCGCTGTTCATGCGCGTCTTCGTCGCCAGCCGCGTTTCCTGCTGCACGACCGATAGGAGATCTTCGAGCTCCTTCTCGTCGGTTTGTCCGTATGCGGCGAAACCAAGGAGCAGTGCGGCCACCACCGCGGCTCCGTACTTCATGACAACCTCTCTCTCTCCTGCGTCGCGGCGTCGAGATGCCGCGCCTGATCGCGTCCTTCCGCTTTGGCGAGGTAGAGCAATTCGTCCGCGGCCTGCAACGCGGACGAAGGACTGATGTCGTGCGAGGGGATGATCGTCACGGCGCCGATGCTCACCGTGATGTCGGTCTGCCGCACCGCGGTGAGCGCGGCGCGCAGCAACAGCTGCATCGACGGCGTGTCGGTCTCCGGAAAGATCAGCGCGAATTCTTCGCCGCCGTAGCGTGCCGCGAGATCGGAGGGACGGCGGGTGATGCTCGCCAGCGCCCGGGCCACGATGCGCAGGCAGTCGTCGCCGCGCGCGTGGCCGTGCTGGTCGTTGTAGCTCTTGAAGAAATCGACGTCGACGAGCGCCAGCGACAGCGGCGAGCGGTCGCGCGCGCAGCGCTGCCACTCGTGCTCGAGACAGGCGTCGAAGCGGCGGCGGTTGGCGATGCCGGTGAGGCCGTCGAGCGACGCAAGCGATTCGAGGATGTCGCGGGCCTGCTTCAGCTCGAGATGCGTCCGCACGCGGGCGCGGACGATCAGCGGCTGCACGGGCTTGGTGATGTAGTCGACGCCGCCGACGTCGAAGCCGCGCGCCTCATCGCTGATCTCTTCGCGCGCGGTGACGAAGATGACGGGGATCTTGTTCGTGCGCTCGTCGCTCTTGAGGCGCCGGCAGACTTCGAAGCCGTCGAGGTCGGGCATGACGACGTCGAGGAGCACGAGCTCGATGCCGCTCGCGGCGGCGATTTCCAACGCCTTCGCGCCGCTGGTGGCAAAGTAAAGCTCGTACTGATCGCGCAGCGCCTCGGCCATCACGCGCACGTTCGCCGGCTGGTCGTCGACGATGAGCAGCCGCTGCCTCATCGCGCCTCCTGCGCCAGCTGCGCTTCGATGACATCGAGATGCACGGCCGCGGCGGCAAAGTCGAGGCGGTCGAGGCTCGCCTCCAGCTCGCGCAGCGGCTCCGGCCAGCGCGCGCCGGCGAGGCGCTTCAGCTCTTCGAAGCAGGACATCGCGTCGAGATTGTGATGGCGGAGGTGCTCGCGCATTTGCTTCGCGATGGGAATCAGCGAAGCCTGTGGAGCGGCGGGCTTCAGCCCGCCGGCTTGTTTCGGCGGGC
>DATFHJ010000106.1:0-40472 GCA_035248585.1 Thermoanaerobaculia bacterium | reverse complement strand
AGTGCCTGTCCCCTACTGACGCGTATCACGTCGCCGTCGCGTTGCACTTCGTACGTTTGCAACGCCCGCAGTGCCGGCGCGCCGATCGCCTGTCCCGTCCGCAGATCGAAACACGCGTGATGCCACGGACAGCGCACCGTCTCCCCGATCATCAGCCCCTCGGCGAGCGGGCCGTGATAGTGCGTGCAGTGCGCGCTCACCGCGAAGAACTCGTCGCCGCGGCGCGCGAGCAGCACATCCTCGTCGCCGACTTTGCCGGCCATCATCGCGCCGTCGGCGAGCTCCTCGACGCGGATGTTCATGCGCTGAGCGTACCGCAGAGGCGGAGAAACTCCGACCGCGTGTTGGCGTCGCTGCGCAGGCTGCCGAGCATCGACGACGTGATCAGCTGGCTGTTCGGCGATTTCACGCCGCGGCAGCCCATGCAGAGATGATGCGCCGCGACGATGACGCCCACGCCGCGCGCCTCGAGGTGCGTCTCGACCGCTTCCCCGATCTGCTGCGTCAGCCGCTCCTGGATCTGCAGCCGCCGCGCAAAGCAGTGCACCAGCCGCGCGAGCTTGCTGATGCCGACGACTTTGCCCGGCAGATAGCCGACGTGCGCCACGCCGTGAAACGGCAGGAGGTGATGCTCGCAGGTCGAGTAGAAGTCGATGCCGCGCAGGACGATTAGCTCATCGGAGCGCTCATCGAACGTCGTGGCCAGAATCTCCGCCGGCGACTCGCCGTAGCCCGCCGTCATCTCCAGCAGCGCTTTCACCACGCGCCGCGGCGTGTCGCGCAGCCCGTCGCGGTGCGGGTCTTCTCCGATCACGCGAAGCAGCGTCTCGACGGCGCGCGCGCCGTCCGCGGTGGTGGCATCGATTCGTTCGAGGTGTGCAAGAGAGTCCATTCATCTCCTCTGATGGAGCGGCGGGCTTCAGCCCGCCGAATTGATGACGGCGGGCTAAAGCCCGCCGCTCCACATCATCAGAGTGCGCGAACTCAAATTGGTGACAGCCGCATCCGGATCCCGCCCTTCGGCCGCAGCGTGATCGACGCCTGCGCCTGCACCTCGCGCGACACCGGCTCCAGCCGCCAGCGCTGCGCGAGCGTGGCCAGGAGCAGCACGCCTTCCATCCAGGCGAAGCCTTCGCCGATGCAGACGCGCGAGCCGCCGCCGAACGGGAAGTAGGCGAATTTCGGACGTTTCATTTCCGGTGCGAAGCGGCGCGGATCGAAGCGATCGGACTCCGTCCACCAGCGCGGATCGCGATGGGTTACGGCCTGCGAGACGACCACGACGGAGTCGCGCGGCACGTCCCAGCCGCCGATGGACACGTCCTCGATGGCCAGGCGGCTGATCCCCCACGCCGGCGGATAGAGCCGCATCGATTCGGCGAGCACCCATTCCACGAATTGCAGGCGCGGGTAGTCGGCCGCGGTCGGCAGTCGATCGCCGATGACGCTTCGCATCTCGTCGGCGATCTCGGGATGCTGGCCGAGGAGGTACCACGTCCACGCCAGCGCGTTCGCGGTCGTCTCGTGCCCGGCGAGGAAGAGGGTCATGGCCTCATCGCGTACCTGCTTGTCGGTCATGCCGCCGCCGTCGCCTTCTTCGTCCTGCGCGAGGAGGAGCATCGACAGCAGATCGCCGCGATCTTCGCCTGACGCGCGGCGCTCTTCGATGATGCCGTAGATCGTGCGGTCGAGCCGCGCGATGGCTTTGCGAAAGCGCAGCGTCGACGGCACCGGCAGGCGGCGCAGGTAGGTGGAGAACGGATTGATGAGCATCGGGAAGAGATCGATGAGGCTCGTCAGCGCGCCGCCGATCTCGTCCTCTTCGCCTTCCACCTCGGCGTCGAAGAGCGTCTTCGCCACGACCGACAGCGTGAGCCGCATCATCTCGTGATGGACGTCGATCGTCTCGCCGGCGCGCCATCGCTCGCGCGCGGCCGCGGCGCGCTCGATCATCACGTCCGCGTAGCGCGCGATGCGGTCGCGATGAAACGCCGGCTGCGCGAGGCGGCGCTGCCGCTGATGCAGCTCGCGTTCGGACGTCAGCAGACCTTCGCCGAGGATGATCTTCGCGCGTTGCATGACCCGGCTCTTGTGAAACGAATGCGGACGCGCGACGAGCACTTCGCGAATCAGATCAGGATGATTGAAGAGGACGAGGCGCTGTGGGCCGACCTGGAATTGCACCGCGTCGCCGTAGTCGCGCGCGAGGCGCGTGAGGAACGGAATCGGATCGCGCTGCATCACGCGCAGGTAGCGGAAAGGGATGATCGAATGCGACCCGTGGGGGATCTCAGCCATCGCGCGTTCCTATAATCGCGCATGTCCGCCCGCCGCGCGCTCCTCGGCGTCGCCTTCGCCGCGTTTGCGATCCGCCTCGCCGCGCTCTTCGTGCACGGCGGTCCGCTCGCCGCGCCGACCGGCTACGACGACGGCGTCTACTTTTCCTCCTCGGCGCTTTGGCTGCGCGGTCTCCTGCCGTACCGCGACTTCGTGCTCGTGCATCCGCCCGGCATCCTCTGGGTCTTCGCGCTGACGTCGTGGCTTCCCGATCCGGGCGTGGCCTTCGCCGCCGCGCGCGTGCTGGCCTGCATCGCCGGCGGCGTGAGCACGCTGCTGATCGGCTGCATCGTGACGCGCGCCGCTGGTCCGCTCGGCGGTATCGCCGCCGCGGCGCTGTACGCACTCTATCCCGACGCCGTGACCGCGGAGCGGAGCGCGTACCTCGAGCCGTTTCTCAACCTGGCCGTGCTCTCGTCGATGTTCGCGCGCGAGCGGCGCCCGTTTCTCAGCGGCGTGCTGTGCGGCGCCGCGTGCGCGATCAAGTTCTGGGGCGGGATCTGGGTGATCGCCGCGCTGTTCAAGCGCGAGCGGCTTCGTTTTCTCGCCGGCGCGTGCATCGCGGGCCTCGTGCTCCTCGCGCCGATCGCGTTCCCCGCGCTGAACGAGTTCATTACCCAAACGCTCCGCTTCCAGCTCTCGCGTCCGCCCGACGGCACGCTCGATCTCCTCACCCGCGCGCGCGAGATGTTCTTCAGCGGTCACGCCGCGACGTCACTCCTCGCGCTGATGGGCATCTGGAAGAGCCGCGACCGCGTTTTCGCAATCGCGATGCTGCTTACCATCGCCGGCTTCTTCGCTTCGTCGAGCTACTGGGTGCACTACAACTCCCATCTCGCCGTGAGCCAATGCGTGCTCGCCGGGCTCGCCGTCGCCGCCCTCGGCATGCGCCGCTCGATGGTGCTCGCGCTGCTCCTCCTCGTCTTCGACGCGCGTACGATTCTTCGCACGCTCCGCCCCCATCCGTCCGCCGAGATGGTCGCGGCCGCAAAAACGCCCGGGACGTTCTTCGCGTTCGATCCGTCATGGTCGCTCGCCGCGCACCATCTGCCGGTGATTCCCGACACCTACGCCACGATGCTCCTCCCTCAGCCGGACATCCGCGCGCGGCTCGCCTCCTCGAATTCCGTGCTCCTCGGCTGGCGCGGCATCTGGCAGCTCAGCGCGTCCGATCGCGCCTGGTTCGCCGCGCACTTTGAATGCACGAACCCCGACGCGGGCAACATGTGCCTCTGGAAACGCCGCGCGACGCCGCGCGCGTCATCGATCGAGGACCAGTTCATTCGCTTCGGCGAGGGCTGGTACGACCTGGAGGGCGATCCGCCGAATACATGGCGCTGGATGTCGCGCCGTTCACTGATGGCGCTGCCGGCGCGCGAAGGAGTGTTGCACCTCGAATTCGATCACCCGGAGCTGCTGACGATCGAGCTCGACGGCCGCGTCGTTCGCGGCCTGGACGTTCCGGTCAGCGGCGACGCACCGCACACGCTGACGATCACGAGTGCGCGTGTCTTCGTGCCCGCGCGCGAGCGGCGCTGGTCGCGCGACACGCGCGAGCTTTCCGTCAGGCTGACGCGCTTCGCGTGGCGCGATCGCGCAGCATCAACTGGAAGCGGATCTCCGTGAGTTGCGCATGCAGGTCGGACGCGGTTTGCTGGCGCTCGTAGAGGTTCTTGCGCAGCGCGCAGTTCACGACGTCGCGGAGTGCCGCCGGAACCGTGGCCGGAAGCGGCTTCGCTTCTTCTTCGACGATCGCGGCGAGGACGTCGATCGGGGTGGCGCCGGTGAAGGGACGGCGGCCGGCGAGCATTTCGTATAGGACCACGCCGAGGGAGTAGATGTCGGAGCGCGTGTCGATGATGGCTTCGCCGCGCACCTGCTCGGGCGAGAGATAGTGCAGCGTGCCGGCGAGCGTGCCGCCGCGGCGCAGCGGATCGGTGCGGTCGCCGTCCCCGGTCAGCGCGGCCACGCCGAAGTCCAGCACCTTCACCACGCCGTCGGGGCGCAGCATGAGGTTCTCCGGCTTGATGTCGCGATGAACGATCCACGCCTCGTGCGCAACCGCGAGCGCGCCCGCCACGCCGGCGCCGATCTCCACCGCCTCGGCGGCGGTCATCGGCCCGCGGTCGATCCGCTCGCGCAAGGTTTCGCCGTTCACGTACTCCGTGGCGATGTACTGCACGTCGTCTTCGAAGCCGACGTCGAAGACCGTGACGATGTTCGGATGATTGAGCATCGACGCCGTGCGCGCCTCGCGCTCGAAGTGGCGGATCTGCCGCTCGTCGCCGTCGCGCCGCCGCAACAGCTTCAGCGCGACCTTGCGGCGCAGCAGGCTGTCTTCGGCCAGATACACGTGGGACGACCCACCTCCGCCGAGGCGCTGCAATAGGCGGTAGCGGCCCACACGTAAAACGTTCACGGCTTGGGGGCGAGTTATATGCCGCGGGCGGGGGATGGGGGCGTGAGCTGGATCACGAAAGCTCCGCGATCAGCTCGATCTCCACGCACGACCCGAACGGAATCTGCGCCGCGCCGAAGGCGCTGCGGGCGTGCTTGCCCTGCTCGCCGAGGATCTCGACGAGGAACTCGGATGCGCCGTTGGCGACGAGGTGCTGCTGGAAAAACTCGGACGTGCTGTTGACCAGCACCAGCAGCTTGACGATGCGGATGCGATTGAGATCGCCGGTGGCGGCGTGCAGCGTGCCGAGGAGATCGATGGCCACGAGTCGCGCCGCTTCCTGTCCCTCGGAGACCGTGAGCTCGAGGCCGAGCTGTCCCGCCCACGGCACTCCGTCGCGCTTCGCGATGTGGCCGGAGACGAAGAGCAGATTGCCGCTCTGCACCCACAGCTGGAACGCCGCGACGGGAGGGGTGGGCACAGGCAGTTTGATGCCGAGGCGGTCGAGATTTTCGTAAGCGGGCATGGCCGGCGATGTTGACATAGAATTAGCCAGTTGGCAAACTAACGAATGAACATGCTCACGGTGGACGTCGTCAAGGCGCTGGCGAACGAGAAGCGGCTGCAGATCCTCTCCTGGCTGAAAGACCCGCGCGCGCATTTCCGGCCGCAGGTGGACGGCGATCTGGTGCGGGACGGGGTGTGCGGCGTGTTCATCGCCGACAAGCTCGGCGTGTCGCAGCCGACGGCGAGCGAGCATCTGCGCATCCTCGTCGCGGCGGGGCTGATCCGCGCGAAGCGGATCAAACAGTGGACGTTCTATCAACGGGACGAGCGGCGGATCGCGGATGTGAAGCGCGAGTTCCGCTCGGCGTGGTGACGATGAAAGCGATTCGTGTGGAGGCGCCCGGCGGCGCCGACGTTCTCGAAGTTGCAGAGGTTCCGGTTCCGAAGCCTGGCCCGGGCGAAGTGCTGGTGCGCGTCGAGGCCATCGGCGTCAACTACATCGACATCTATCACCGCAGCGGTCTCTATCCGATGCCGCTGCCGTTCACACCCGGCTCCGAGGCCGCGGGCGTCGTCGAGGAAACCGGCCAGCGCGTCGTGTACGCGATGAATCCCGGCTCGTACGCGGAATACGCGGTGGTGCCGGAGTGGAAGCTGGTGCCGGTTCCCGCTGGAATCGACGCGCGCACCGCGGCCGCGGCGATGCTGCAGGGAATGACCGCGCACTATCTGACGCACAGCACGTTTCCGCTCTCCGCCGGCGACTCGGCGGTCGTGCACGCGGCGGCCGGAGGCGCGGGCGCGCTGATCGTGCAGATGGCGAAGGCGATCGGCGCGACCGTGTTCGCGACGGCATCGACGAAGAAGCTCGACATCCCGCGCGAAGACGGAGCGGACGTGGTGATCGATTACACCTCCGAGGATTTTCACGACGTGGTGATGCGCGAGACGAACGGCGCCGGCGTGCGCGTCGTGTACGACTCGGTGGGGAAGACGACGTTCGACAAGAGCCTCGACTCGGTCGGCCTGCGCGGAACGCTGGCGCTGTTCGGACAGTCGAGCGGCCCCGTGCCGCCGGTCGATCCGTCGCGCCTCGCCAAGCGGGGCATCTACCTCACGCGCCCGAGCCTCGGCCATTACACCTCGACGCGCGAAGAGCTTCTGTTACGGGCCCGCGAGCTGTTCTCGGCGATCGAGCACGGTCAGCTTCGCATCCGCATCGCGAAGGAGCTCCCGCTGCGCGATGCCGCCGAGGCGCACCGGCTCCTCGAGAGCCGCGCCACGACCGGGAAGCTGCTGCTCATCCCTTGAACTGCACCGCGTCCGTGTTTGCGCCGCAGACGATCACGCCCACGCGCTCGCCGGCGCGCGGCTGGTAGCGGCCGGCGAGGATGGCGGCGAAGGCCGCGGCACCGCCCGGCTCGGCGACGATGCGCAGCCGCTCCCACAGCGCGCGCTGCGCGCGGCGGATGTCGTCGTCGCTCACGAGCACGACTTCGGCGACGTGCTGCTTTGCGATCGGGAACGTCATTTCTCCGACGCGCCGCGGCGCGAGCGAGTCGGCGGCGATGCCGCCTGCCGGCGCGTCGACCGGATGTCCGGCGCGCAACGCCGCGGTCAGCGTCGGTGCTTCTTCCGGCTCCACGCCGACGACGCGCGTCGGCGTGCCGGCGAACCACGACGCCACGCCGCCGATCAAGCCGCCGCCGCCGACGGCGACCATCACGACGTCGAGCGGCTGCGCCTGTTGTTCGAATTCGAGTCCGAGCGACCCTTGCCCGAGCAGCGTCTCGCGCTGATCGTAGGCGTGGATGCTCAAGACGTCGCGTTGCGCGGCGAAGGCCTCGCACGCTTCGAGCGAGTCGGAGTAGCGGTCGCCGGTGATGATCAGCTCCGCGCCGTAGCCGCGGATGCGCTCGATCTTCGCCGGAGAGCAGACCGTCGGCACGAAGATCGTGGCCTTCACCCCATTGCGCTGCGCCGCGAACGCGACGGCCGTTCCGTGATTGCCGCCCGAGGCCGCGGTTACGCCGTCGCGACCCGCGCGGCGCAGGAGGACGTTCGCTGTCGCGCCGCGGGCTTTGAACGAGCCGGAGTGCTGGAGGTACTCGAGCTTGAAGAGCAGCGTGTAGTCGCCGAGTCCGAATTCGCCGGCCGGGATCTCGATGACGGGCGTCCGGCGGAGGTGCGGGCGGAGGAGCGCGTAGGTCTCTTCGATCGCGGTGCGCTCGACGGCGGAAGAATTAGTCATTTGGCGAATTAGCTTATCTTCGAACGTAGGCGGCGTCAACGACGCGCCACAGCTGCGCCGCGGCGTCTTCGTAGACCAGCTCCATGCCGCCGGTGGCGGCCGGCCGCGGGCAAGTGCCTTTCACCACGAGATACGACTGCACGCCCAGGGGCTGAAGCCGCGCGGCGATCGATGCGCCGTCCTGGGCGTCTCCCACAATGCGCGTGTACGAATTCGGGCCGAGGGGATCTCCGAGGAACTCGCCGCGCGCGTAGTACTTCAGCTGCTCTCCGCCGCAGGCGTAGATGCGGTCGTCGCCGGCGCGCACGACCGCGGCGTACGCGGGCACGCGTTTGCGCAGCCAGGCCTCGCGGTCAGCGGGAGGCAGTCCGACGATGGTGAGGCGATAGACGGCGTACGCGGCTCCCGGTGCGACGGCAAGCCACGGCAGCCATCGCCACCGCTCGCCGATCGCCGTCGCGGCGGTGATGCAGATCAGCGGAAGCAGCGGGAGGAGGTAACGCGAGTCCTGCGGGAGAAACGCGAAGACCGCGACGTAGCCCGCGCAGATCAGCAGCACGATGCGCGCGCGCGCGTCGCGGATCGCCGCGACCAGGATGACGGCGATCATCAGGATCAGCAGCGAGGTCATCGGCGGCTGATAGTTGACGCGCTCGCGTGCGAACGTGACGTCCCACAGCAGCCGGGTCGGAGCCACCGAAGGCGTGAACCATTCGCGCGTGGTCAGGAACGGATAAAGCGGATCGCCGGTGGTGATCGCAAGCCAGAGCGTGGTCGGCAACGCCGCGGCCGCGCAGGAGGCCGCGAATGCAAGGACCCGTTTGCGATCGCGGAATAGATAGATGAGGAGCGCCGCGACGGCGAAGTATCCGCCGAGATACTTCACGCTGCAGGCGGTGCCGAGAAAAACGCCGCTGAGAATCGGCTGCTCGCGATCGAGACAGCAGAAGCCGGCGGTCACGAAGAGCATCAGCGCGGCGTCGACGTAGGCGATGGTCGCGAGATGCAGCACGATCGGACTGCCGAGGAGCAAGGCCACGGCGAGCGCACCGCTGCGGCGGCCCCAGTCGAACACCAGCGCCGCGGCGATCATCAGTTCCGCGAGCGAGACGAGATGCGTGGCGACGTCGCTGACGAGCAGGAACATCGGCACGCAGAGCAGCTCGTGCAGTTGGGGAAAGACGGCGAAGCGCACGTCGGGAAGGACGCGCAGCTGGCCGGAGGTCGCGAGCGCGCGGACGATGGGGAGGTGGTAGAGGGTCTCGTCGAAGGCGATGGGAGGAGCGAGAGCGACGAGGAAAAGCAGAACGCAAAAAGCGAGCAGCAGGAGGGCGGAGGGTGGAGGGGCGGAGGGCAGAGGGCGGATCCGGACGGCGGCGGCGGCAAGGGTGATGGCGAGGAGGATGAGGATGGGGACGGGGGTCAGTTGGCCGATGAGGGCGAGAAGGAAAAGCGCGTGAGCCCAGAGGGCGAGGCCGAGGGCGGAGCGAAGGGCGAGGCTGAAGCGCGGGCCGATGGCGAGCGTGCCGGCGCCGGCCGCCGCGGCGAGAAAGACCGCGAGCGCGAGGAGGTGTTTTGCGAGGAAAAGCAGACCGCGGCGCACGCTATCACAGCGGCGGTTCGGCCTCCACGCGATCGCGGCCGCCCGATTTCGCGCGGTACAGCGCGGTGTCGGCGGCGGCGACGAGCGAGAGCGGGGTGAGGCCGTTCAGGCCGTCGCCCGCGGAGACGCCGAGGCTCGCGGTCACGCCGCGATACGCGCCTGGCACCGCGCGCCTCAGCTCCTCGGCCTCGCGCTTCGCGATCTCCAGCGTCACGCCCGGCAGCAGCCACGCGAACTCCTCGCCGCCGAATCGCGCCACGAGTCCGCCGCGCAACTCGCTGCGCTCCGCGAGCAGCGTGGCCACCGCGCGCAAGGCTTCGTCGCCGATCTGATGTCCGTGCGAGTCGTTGAGCGCTTTGAAATGATCGAGATCCAGCAGCACGAGCGAGAGCGGCGCGTTGCGCCGGCACGCTTCTTCGAGCGCCTCGTCGAAACGCCGGCGATTGGCGACGCCGGTCAGGCCATCGACGTAAGAGAGCGCGCGCAGATGCTCGTTGACGAACCGCGCGCGCATGGCCGCGAGATACAGCTGCACGGCGCCCCAGATCACGGCGGCGATGAGCGCGATCGCGGCGAGGCGCGCCCACCAGGTCTCGAACCAGCGCGGATCGACGGTCACGCCGAGGCGCGCCTCGCCGTTGCTGCGGACTCCGTCTTCGTTCGTGGCCACGACGCGGAACGTGTAGTCGCCCGGTGCGAGCTTCGTGTAATGCGCGACGCGGCTCGTGCCCGCGTTCACCCAATCGTGGTCGTAGCCTTCGAGCAGATACTGAAACGTCACGCGCTCGGGCGCGCGAAGACTCGGCGCGGTGTAGCGCACTTCGAGACGTTGCGTGCCGGCGGGAACGCGTAGCGCGCCGTGAGGTGCCACGTTGCCGTCGAGCAGCACCTCTTCAACGTGCACCGGCGGCGCGATCGTGTTGCGCGTGACGGTGCGCAGATCGACGACCGCGATTCCGCGCGCGGTGGCCACCCAGAGGCGCCCGTCGCGAGCGCGGGTCGCACCCGGAAACGCCGCGTTGCACTCCGCCGACGGCATCCCGTCAGGCGATCCGTACACCGTTCCGGCGCCGGGATCCAGCTTGGCGCCGTTCATCGCCGCGACCACGCGCTCGCGCGACACGCGATACAGGCCGCGGTTGCTCGTCAGCCAGAGATCCTTGCCGTCGTCGACGACCTGGAACACGACGTCGTCGTGCAGTCCGTTGCGCCGCAGCAGCGAGCGGACGTTTCCGGTCGCGAGCTCGAGTCGCGCCAGTCCTCCGCCCGACGTGCCGATCCAGACGCCGCCGCCCGCGGAGTCGAGCGCGAGGCTGAAGATGCGATCGCTTTCCAGGCCGTGTTTGGTGCGCGCGATCTGCGTCGCGCGCGCATCGCGCGTGTGAACCCGCCAGAGTCCCGCGCCGTCGGTGCCGGCGAGCAGATCGCCGTCGGGCAACGCCAGGAGCGGGCGGATCTGCCGGTCGGCGAGGTCGGGGAGCACGAATGTTTTTCCATCCCGCACGCACGCGAGTCCCGTCGTCGTGCTGACCCACAGCGTGCCGTCCGCGGTTTCGAGGAGCGCGCGCACGCGATCGTTCGGCAGGCCGCCGATCGCGTCGGTGAATTTCCCGTCGCGCAGTCGCACGACGCCCCCGCCGTCGGTGCCGACCCAGACGCTCCCGTCGGCGGCCGGCGCGAGCGCGTAGACCATGTCGTGCGGCAGTCCGTCGCGCTTCATCAGGCATTGGATCGACGACGCGCCGATCTGGCAGATGCCGCCGCCGTCGGTGCCGGCCCACATGCGGCCGCCGCGATCTTCGACGATCGCGCGGACGCTGTCGGCGTCGAGCCCTTCTTTGCGCGTGAAGGAGAGGAAGCGCGTGTCGCTGAGGCGCACGAGGCCGCCGGTCGTGCCGACCCAGAGCGAGCCTTCGCGATCTTCGATGAACGCATGCACGGCGGGACTGGGCAGTCCGTTCGTGACGCCGAGGGTCTCGAAGTGATCGGTGCGCCACCGCGCGATCCCGCCGTCGGTGGCGACCCAGAGGTTGCCGTCGCGATCGCGATGCAGCGCGCGCACGTGATCGCTCGGCAGTCCTTCGCGTGTCGTGAAAACGCGCGTGATCGCGCCGTCGTGCCACTCCGCGAGTCCGCCGCCGTCGGTGCCGATCCAGAGCGTGCCGTCGCGCTCGCGCATCAACGCGCGCGCGAATTCATTCGGCAGTCCCGCGATCGTCTCGCGCGTGATTCCGTTGCGCCAGCGCACGACCCCTCCGCCGTGCGTTCCGATCCAGAATCCGCCCGCGCCGTCGTCCTCCAGCGCCCAGATGCGATCGGTGGGCAGTCCGTCGGCCATCCGGAACCGTGTGACCTTTTCGCCGGCGATGCGCAAAAGGCCGCCGCCGGCGGTGGCGATGAAGATCGTCCCGGGCGCGGGCTCGTACATTTCGCGAATGCGGTCCGCGCCGAGGAGCTCGGGGTGGAAGGCCTCGATCTCGCCGCCGCGCAGACGCGCGAGACCGCCGCCGTACGTGCCGATCCACAGCGTGCCGTCGCGCGCCTCGAAGAGCGAGGAGATGAACGAGCTGCGCAGCGCGGGCGCCGACTCCCGGTCGCGCACGACGAACCGCACGCCATCGAACCGCGCCAGCCCCTCCTCGGTGCCCATCCACAGATATCCATCGCGCGTCTGCACCAGGGCGTCGATCGTGTTCTGCGGCAGCCCGGAGTCGCTCGTCCAGACCGTGAGCCTCGACTGCGTCAGCGCGCGATGCGGATCGAGCGCGAGCGCGGAGGTGCCGGCGAGGAGCGTGAAGACGAAAACGACGAACCGGTTCACGACACTCTGCCGTCGACGCGAAGCGAAAACGCGGCGCTCGCATCCTCCGTCACGCGCTTCACCACCTCATCGAGCTGCGCCCGTTCCGCCTTGCCGACGGCATCGTAGGTTTCGAGACACTCCTGGATGGACGACGCTCCGAACACGCGCGTGACCGCGGTGGCGAGCTTCTCGTCGCGGCCTTCACTCAGCAGCTCGAGGATCGCTCGCGTGCGTGACGGTGTCATTGAGACGATTCTGCCATATCGAGGTAGGGGAAGCGCCCGCTGAAGACACTCCTTTGGAGAGAGGAACGGAGGAGATGTCGAATGATCGATGACGAAGTCACCCGGCGGAGCTTTCTTCAAACCACGATGGTCGCGGCCGGCGCGGCGGCGCTTCCGCTAGGGAGCGTGTTCGCGCAGAGCGGCGGTTCCACGGCGAAGTACACGCGCTACAACGTGATGAGCCCTCAGGGGCAGAAGGCGCTCGCGAGCTACGCCAAGGGCGTCGCGGCGATGCTGGCCCTGCCGCCCACGGATCCGCAGAACTGGTTCCGCAACGCCTTTACCCACCTCATGGACTGCCCGCATGGCAACTGGTGGTTCTACGTCTGGCATCGCGGCTACGTCGGCTACTTCGAAGAGAGGATTCGCAATCTGAGCGGCGACCCGACGTTCGCCATGCCGTACTGGGACTGGACGACGCTGCCGCAGATTCCCGACTCGATGTTCGACGGTCCACTCGATCCGCAGAACCGTCCGTTCGAGCCTTACACGAGCAACCTGGCGGTGTTCACGTCGTACGCGCAGCCGGCGCTGCAGGCGTACTGGAACACGCTGAGCGCGGACCAGCGCTCGCAGCTCAAGACGCGCGGCTACTCCACGTTCGACGATATGTGGAACGACGTGAATGGATACAACCCGTCGTCGCAGAACGGCATCTCCGGGAACATCGCGTACGCGACGACGTGCGGCTCGCGCTATCTCACGCGCGACAATCCGGCGCTCGACAAGAAGACGGCCTATGACGTCTCGCCGTTCGTGATCCTGGCCGGCCTGCTGCCGGTCGATTTCTACAACGTCAACAACGTCCTCAGTTTCACGAGCTCGAAGACCACGTCGCACATGATCCAGCCGAGCAGCAACACGAAGTTCTCGACGCTGGAGGGCATGCCGCACAACAAGGTGCACAACTACATCGGCGGCGTCGGCCCGCTCGACCCGGGGCCCTACGGCAACATGACGAACTTCCTCTCGCCGGTCGATCCGATCTTCTTCCTGCATCACTCGAACATGGACCGGCTCTGGGATATCTGGACGCGCAAGCAGAAGGCCCTCGGTCTCCCATACCTCCCGCCGAAGGCGGACCTGGCGACGCTGTCCGACGAGGCGTTCCTGTTCTACGTGAACGGCTCCGGCGGTTTCGTCGGCCCCAGCAAGGCCGGCGAATATCTCAGCACCGAGCGTTTCAATTACGACTACGCGCCGGGCTTCGGCGAGGACGTGATCCCGTCCTCGAATTCCGCGCTGAGCGCGGCGAAGAAGCCGTCGTCGAAGGTGTCGGTCAAAGGCGAGATGAAGGGAAAGACCGGCTCGGTGGCCGTGCCGCGCGCGGCCGTCAACGAACATCTCGCGGCGGAGGCTCCGACGCTGATGGCCGAGGTGACGGTGGAGCGGCCGAGTCCCTTCTCGATGACGCGCGAGTTCGACGTGATCGTCGGTGCGCCGGAAGGCGTGACGAAGGTGGATGCGGACAGCCCGTTCTTCGCCGGCACGGTCGCGTTTACCGGATTCATGCGGCACGGGATGATGGACCACGACATGCCGGAGACGGCGACGTTCGCGGTTCCGCTTCCGAAGCGGCGCGAGGCGTTCAAGGGACTCGAGGCCGCGCAGGTCTCGGTGAACATCCGCGTCGTACCGACGCAAGGGAAAGGAAAGCCGACTCCGCTCAAGGCGGTGGCGGTGCGCTCCGTGCAATGAGCTGAGTCATGCGCGCCTCGCTCCTCGCGCTGGCGTTGTTCTCGGCGGTGGCCCAACCCCCCAGCGCCCGTTCGGTGACGCTCACCCTCCCGCACGCCCTGCGGGAGGGTGAGATCGCGTTCCTGTCCGTGACGGTGGGCGTCATCCAGAAAGGCGCCGAGATCGAGATCACCAGCGTGACCGGCCGCCCCCTCGGCACCATCTCTCCTTATGGCATTCGTCCCGGCAACGAAGCCGGCACGTACACCGTGCCGCTGCCGGCCGATGTGATCGTGGGACGGCGCGTGACGGTGCTGCTGTCGTTGCGCGCAAACGGAAAGAATCGTGCGCCAACGAAGAAGGAAGTGAAGAGGGTGCGGGTGGGGGTGAGTGGGTAGCCTTGCGAGGCGATGAAGGTCTTCCTGTCGTCGACCGCTCATCCGCCGCATCGGCTTTCATTCGCCGAGGGGCTATGCATTCGCGACGAGCATCGGCGGGTTCGCGGAGAGTGCGATGCTGCATGTGAGCGCGACGGTCGACAAAGGCGACTTCGACGCGGTGATCGGCAGGACCCACGGTCCGCAGCCGTAAGGCGCTCAGGAGCTGAGAATTCCGATTCCGCGTCTCTCTCCTGTTGCGGAGGGTATCCCATGCGAACGTTGACGGCGTTGGTCTTGGTCCTGGTCGTGTCGATCCCGGCCTTTGCACAGTCGGATCCCGAGGTCGAGGCGAAGCTTCTCGCCAGGATTCCCGCGCTGATCACGGCAGTCAAAGCGGAGAAGTACGACTGCGAACATCTCGGCGCGAACTGCAATGCGACGGAGCTTGCAACCCTGCGCCACGATCTGAATGTCGCTCTCGCCGGCGCGAGGAAGGCGGTTGCCGATCTCACGAAGACGATCGAGGACCCGCGCACGAAGGAGGACGCGAAGCCGGCGTTGAAAGAACGACGCGAAATGCTCAACGTCAAAATCGACAAGGCTGAGGCGTTCAACGTCAGCCTCGACTTACCGTCGGGCGGCTCCGCCGTCGGTGGAGACAGGCTCGTGGAGCACGTCAAAACCGTCAGCGATCTGCTGACCGATGCTCAAAACAAAAAACGGGAGGCGGAAGAGGAGGCTCGACAAGCAAGGAGGCAGAATGACACGGTAGCGGCAGAGGCCGCCGAACAGACGGCGAACGAGTGGGACAAACGGCGCAGAGAACTGCGGTCCAGGCTCGCGCAGCTCGAGCGTCGGCTTCGTGCGCAGGGCCTCGCCGATCGAGGAGCCATCAAGAAAATCGACGAAACGCTGAAATCGGGCAAGCTCGATCTCGACTACAACAAGCTCGTCGCCGATCGGAAGACCACGGCGGCGCGTCTTGGCGAGATCGAGAGTCTCGTGACGCTGCCGGCGGAAGGCAATCCGCTTTATCGCGTCTTCGACGACGACTACGAGGACTGGTGGGTCCACACGTTCTACGCCGGGATGGAATTCGACAGCGTCAGCAAGATCCTGAACAAAGGATTTGCGCGCATCGGGTACACGAACACGCTGCACGTCGGTGGCGAAGGCGTTCCGGAGACGCAACGCGGGTGGGGACGCTACGGGGTCTTTTATGACTTCAATGCGCTGCTGACGTCGAGCGCGGAACAATCGCTGTCCAAGGGCGGACCGGGGGGCGGGAGCAACGACCCTTGTTCGGGGAGCTATACAGGCACGGATCCCTGTGTTCGTAAGGCGTTCGAGGCGGAGGAGAAAATATTCGTCCCGATCCTCAGGACGACCCGTCACAACCGGCTGCGCCATTATTTTGGTCCGGTCGCGTCTCTCGGCGCGCGCTTCATCGACGAGCCCGCGAGCAATCCCAACGACGGTCGTCTCGTCACGTATCGGACGTACATCGGCACGCATCTCGGTTTTGCGCGCGACGGTTATGGCGAGATTCTCTATGGACGCACGAGCGGCGTGAATAGCCGGAGACTCGAATTTCGTGGTGAAGTTCCGGTGGCCCACTGGGGAAAGGACTCACGCCTGCTGCTCGGATGGTCCGCGAACTTCCGCGCCGGAAATCCGAGGAAAGATCCGCCGCCGACTGATAAACCGGCGGAGCGCGATTCCTTTCGGGTGTACGTTACGTACAATTTGGATTTCCTGAAGCTGACCGGCCTGAAGGCTCCAAAGGAGGAGTAACGATCGACCAAAACGTTGTCTGGGCTGCCATGCTGCATGCCGCGATGGTCGACAAAGCCGACTTCGACGAGCATGAGCACAGCGTGACGCTGCCTTTGCCGCTGTGACCGCGCCGCTCGAATTGCGGATCTACGCATTCAGCGCACGGTTCACCGGACACCGCACGAGCCTCACCGGATTCAAGCTCACTCGAGCCGGCGCCGGTCCGACGCGGCGCAGGTCCGTACGCAAGTAGCGGCATCGGTAACAACCATGGTTGATTGGCGAGACTGGAATGCTTGCCTCTCGCATCAGGATGCTTGCCTCGCGAATCAATCCGTTTGATTCGCGTAACAACCATGGTTGATTGGCGGCCAATGGGTTTTGATTCCGTCGCATTGGGTCGTGGTCTCGCGTGGCAGAACTTTGGTCTCGTCAACCAACCAAGGTTGTCTCGCGCAGCAACATTCTCAGCGGTTCTACCAACCAAGGTTGTCTTCTGCGACCGACTATTCGATTCGCGAGCTGATTCGGATGCCTCGCGAGGCAATGATCTCGTCCCGGCAACGAACCTTGGTTGATTCGCGTATCAAGCGTTTTGATTCGCGCATCAAAACCTTTGATTCGCGCATCAAAACCCTTTGATTCGCGCATCAAACCGCCTCCACTATGCCGTCTCGATCGAAAGATCAAAAAAGGATTGAGGTCGGGCTGACCCATCGGCCCCGATCGTTTTTCAGCCTCCGCGCAGCATAGGCAAGCCGCGGCGAGTGTGCGAAAACCGAAGGCGTGTCGCGGATCAATGTGTTGGTTGCGACGACGCTGCCGGATGCCATGCCGGCAACGTGGATCGCCGGTGCGGTGGCCGCGCGCCCGGACATGAATCTGCTCCAGCGGGAGCCGGTTGCCGCGGCGCAGGTGGAGGCGCTTCTTCCAACGCTTCCCGCCGCGCCGCGCTGCGCGCTGGTCATCGTCGGCCTCGCGAACGATACGGAGCCGCTGGCGAAGCGGTGGCTGGCGCAGCGGCCGGACGTCGTGGTGATGGATGTGGACGTCACGGGCGACACGGCGCGTATCGAGGTCCACGGATCGAGCCTCAATCCCCTGCTGACGGCGTTGCAGGAGCTCGTCGCGCAGGTGGCGACGCATGCGCCGGGACAGACGCTCATCCGCCTCGTTGAGCCCGTCGGGGAGAGTCCGGCGCCGCGCCCGCTGTTCGAGGCGGCCACCGACTGGGTGCACAAGCTGTTGCGCGACGCGGTCGACAACGTGCCGGACGAAAACGGCGACGTCCACGGGCTCTCCGTGACGCGCGCGACGCTGTTGCAGGCGCTCGATGCCCCGCCGGTGCGCCGCGAGAGCAGCTCGCTCGCGGATTTCCAGCAAGCGGATGAGGCGTTGAAGCTCGCGCTGCAGGCGGCGGATCCGCGGCGCGAGCCGCTGGCCGCGGCGGAGCGCGTGTTCGAGCTCGGCGCGCAGGAATTCCGGCTGCTCGTGCTCGCGCTCGCGCCGGAGCTCGACCTGCGCTTCCAGCGCTGCATCGGGTTCCTGCTCGACGACCTGAGCCGCCGCGTCGGCACGCTCGCGCTGTACGCCGCCTTACTCAGGACCGAGGTGGCGGAACGCACCGCGCTGACGCGCTGGCTCGCGTTCGAGGGATCGCGCGTCCCCGCGGCGGACGAGCCGCTGCGCCTCGATCCGTTCCTCACGCAGTGGCTCCTCGGCGATCGCGACGCCCTGGCGAGCGAGCCACGCGTCCGGCGCCTGCTGCGCCTCGTTCCGTGGCCCGGCGCGAGACTGCTGAAAGCGGCGAGCACTCACGCCGCGGAGCTGGCGGGCAAGATCGATCCGAAGCAATGGCTCGTGCTCGCCGGGAACGATCCCGCCGCGTGGCGCGCGCTCCTCGAGCTGGGTGCGGGAACGTTGATTCGCGTCGAGCCCGCGCGCCTCGCGAACGCGGACCTGGTCGACATCGAAGAATCCGCGCTCCGCATCGGGCGCATGGCGCGGCTCACGGGCGACGCCGTGGTCATCGATTGCGCGAACGATCAGGAAGAAGACGGACTGCGCCTTTTCTTCGCGACGCTCGACCGCACGCGCTGCAAGCGGGTGCTCCTCTGCGGGAGTGCGGCGCATGTCGTCAAGCTCCTCGGAGCCGCGCCGTATCAATTGATCAGTGAGCCGGCGTTGTCCGCGGCCGCGCGGATCGAAGCCGTGCGTGTCGCCGGGAATCTCACCGAGGAGGCGGCGGAAGCGATCGCGTCGCGCTACCCGCTGACGATCGAGCAGCTCGAACAGGCGGCGCGGCTCGCGGCGAGCCGGCCGAAGAACGAGTTCACCGCCGCGGCGCGCGAGATCGCGAGCGAAGGCGTCTCCAACCTGGCCGAGGCGATCGAGCCGGTCTTCACGCTCGATCAGGTCGTCCTGCCGCCGGATCGCAAGCAGCAGCTGTACGAGATCGTCGATCACGTGCGGCTCGCGCCGCGCGTGCTGGACGAATGGAAATTCGGCGACCAGCTGCCGTACGGGCGCGGCGTCGCGGCGCTCTTCCACGGCTCGAGCGGAACCGGCAAAACCATGGCGGCAATGGGAATCGCGCGCACGCTCGGCATCCAGCTGCTGCGCCTCGACTTCTCGAAAGTCGTCAGCAAGTACATCGGCGACACGGAGAAGAACATCGACCGCGTCTTCACCGACGCGCAGCGCTCCGGCGCGGCCATCCTCATCGACGAAGCTGACGCCCTGCTCGGCAAGCGCAGCGAAGTCAAAGACGCGCACGACCGCTACGCGAACATCGAAGTCGCCTACCTGCTGCAGCGGATGGAAGCCTACGAAGGGCTGGCCATTCTCACGACGAACCTGCGGCAGAACCTCGACTCCGCGTTCCTGCGCCGCCTCCGTTTCATCATCGAATTCCCGCGTCCCGACGCCGCCGCGCGCGAGCAGATCTGGCGGCAGTGCCTGCCCGCGGGATCGCACGAGCTGGAGGACGCGGCGTTCCGCCAGCTCGCGCGCAAGGTCGATCTCACCGGCGGCCATATCCGGCAGATCACGCTGCGCGCGGCGTTCATCGCCGCCGCGGCCGGCGTGAAGATCGGTCTCGAAGCCATCGTGCAGGCCGCGCGCGCGGAGTTCGCGAAGCTCGGCATGCCGCCGCCCGCCATCGACGTCAGCCCGGCGAGGAAGGTCGCATGAACGCGGACGGCATCCTGCGCGTGACGAAGGCGCTCGGCGATCGCCTGACGCAGGCGCTTTCCGACGCCGGCATGCCCGGCACCGTCTTCGTCGGTCCGCTCGATGATCCCGACGCGGGCGGCGCCGCGCTCGTGCTTTTTCTCTATCGCATCCTTCCCAGCGCCTCGCTGCGCAATCGCGAGCATCGCGTGCCGTCGGGCACTCCGCCGCCGCCGGTGATCGTCTACCGGAACGCGCTGCCGCTCGACCTCTACTATCTCGTCACCGTCGGTACGACGCCCGGCCAGAGCGAAGAGACGCCGCTGCACTGGCTCGGCGTCGCCATTCAGGCGCTGCAGGCCGAGCCCGACGTCACCGGACCGGCCGTGAATCACGAGGCGGTGCACGTGACGATCGAGCCGCTGACGACGGAAGAGGCGGGCCGCATCTGGGCGCTCTTCCCCAACGCGAACTACCGGACGTCGATCGCCTATCTCGCGACGCCTGTGTGGATCGATCCGCTCCAGCCGGAGCCGGTGGCAGGAGCGGTCGTGCAGGACAGCCTGCTCGAAGGACAGAAGGTGGAAAAAATCGAGGAGGCCGTCCCGTGATGCGGCCGTTCGACGTTCGCCGTTCCGCCGCTCCGGCATACACCCGCACCAGCCTGTTCGGGGTCGAGCTGCTCGACGCGGTCACGCTCGAGCGCGTCAGCAGCGGCGTGAAGGTCGTCGCCGACGGGCTGCACGGCAAGCCGTTCACGAACAGCAGCGGCGTGTTCGTATTTCCGCTCGAAGACTTTACGCGCCTTCGCAAGATCACGATCGATCCCCAGGTGCTGCCGTACGAGGTCGTCGAGCTGGAGCCGGCGCAGATCGTGTTTCCGGTGACGCGCGTCGAGCTGGCGCCGCGGCGCGACTACCTGTTCGCCGCCGGCATCACCGGTTTGCGCGGGAGCCTGATCGAAGAGCGCGTCGATCCGCCGGTTCCCGTTACCGATGCCGAGGTGCACCTGCGGTGGCTCGACGAGAATGCCGTGTGGCGCGATGCGCCGACCCTCGCCAGCACCGGCACGCCCGGCGCGAACTTCACGGCCGTCCTTCGCCTGGCTCCGTCCGATGTGCCGGACCTCGTCGCCAACGAAGTCACCGTGCGTCTGCGCGCGCGCCGCGGCGCGGACGAGCGCGAATCCGCCGATCTCAAACTCCCCCAGGGCCGCATCGCCGACCCGTCGTTTTTCTCCCAGGGACCGGACGCTCTGGTCTTCGCCTGGGACGAGTTGCAGCCATGAGTTGCCATTGAAGGAGACCAGTGCCATGACGGACAACCAGTACACGCCTCCCGATGACCCTTGTGATGAGAAGAAACCGAAGCCCGAACAGAAGTGCGAGCCGTCGTACCCGGAGAAGCCGACGTACAAGCCTCCGAAGAAATGCGAGCCCGGGTGCGACTGTCCGCCCGGTTCCAACGAGACGGAGAACTGTCTCGAGAAGCTGATCGACGAGCAGACCAAGCCGATCACGGACGGCGACCGGGCCAGGGCCTTCAAGGCCGAGCTCGAGGCGTTCCTCGCGAAGGCGCGCACGGCGAAGGACGACTACACGAGCGAGAAGTACCAGAAGCTCGTGAAGCTCTGGGAAGAAGAGGACGCGGCCATCGTGGAGCTGATCCGCAAGCTCGTCTGCGCGCTGCCGTGCTGGCGCTGCATCATCGAGTGCCACGTCTGCCCGCTGCTCTATCAGATCCGCGACGCGGAGCTGCAGCTGTACGGTGACGGCAAGTGGTGCACCGAGGTGCACGACCTGCAGGACCTGCTCTATTGGCAGACCCGGGACCGGGACGCGAAGGAGCGGTTCTTCAACCGCCTCAAGGCGATCCTCGGCGCATGGGAGAAGCCTGGAGCGGCGATCGAGAAGATCCTCGCCGACAACGCGAAGGCCATCGTCGAGGCGAACAAGTCCCTCGGCACCGAGCCGTCCAAGGTCATCGTCGATGTTTTCCTGAAGTTGATCCCGACGCACCTCGCCATCAAGCCGACAAACGCCACGTCGAAGATCGACGCGAAGTTCACGCAGTTCTGCTGCTGCGACGACCGCAAGCCGCTCGAGTGCTGCGGGATCGACATCGGCGAGCGCAGCGTGCGCCAGCGGCTCATCGGCCCGCTGCCGTACCTGATCGATCCGAACAACTACTTCAAGCTGATCTGCTGCCTCATCTCGCACGCCTATCAGCCGGCGAAGGACAAGTTGAGCGCCGCCGAGGCCGCGGTCGCGTCGACCGAGAACACGATCAAGCGGTTCAAGGCGCTGATCGAGGGCGGCATCAAGAACTTCGACAAGAACGCGAAGGCCGCCATCCCGATCGCGATCGACTGCAAGGACTACAAGGACAAAGCGAAAGAACCGGACTCGGACAAAGACAGCGATTACGACTCGTCGCAAAAGTACTGACGCAGAAGCTGGAGAACCGCCATGCCTGAATACCTGCATCCCGGCGTATACATCGAGGAGATCGAGCGCGGGCCGAGGCCGATCGAGGGGGTGCCGACGAGCACCGCGGCCTTCCTCGGCGAAGCGGAGCGCGGCCCGATCACGCCGCGTCTCGTCACGAGCTACAAGGAGTACCAGCGCTGGTTCGGCGACGTCTTCGATCCCAACAAGTTCCTCCCGTACGCGGTCAACGGCTTCTTCGAGAACGGCGGCCGGCGCGTGTTCATCTGCCGCATCGTCGGCGACGGCGCGACTCAAGCCGAAGGCGCCTTCGGCGACTTCTTCGTGCGCGCCGCGGGGCCGGGCGGCTGGGGCTCGCGCGTCTTCGCGAAGATCGAGGACAGCACGACGAAGAACCAGGACGGCACGCCGGTCGGCTTCGCGCTGCGCCTCGCGTACTGGAGCGCGGGCACCGAGCCGTTCGATCCGTTCACGCCGCAAGGGCGGCGCACGACGCCGCGTCCGCAGCAGATCGAGGAGTTCGACGATCTCGTCACCAACGAGAACTCGCCCGACTTCTACGGCAAGCGCGTTCCGTTCATCGATCTCGACAAAGGCGAAACGAACGAAGGTCCGGCCAGCTCGGCGCTCGGCATCCTCGTTCGCAACGCCGGCGTCGCTCCCGGCACTCGCCCCGCGAACGGCGCGCTGGCGCTCGACGGCGGCGCGGACGACGCGGCTCCCCTCGGCACCGATGACTTCCGCGGACTGATCGCCAACCAACGCACCGTCGAGCAGGGACTGGCCGCGCTGGAGCTCGATCCGTACCGCGAGGTCGCGCTCGTCTACGCGCCCAACGTCGCCATTCCCATCGTGCGCGAAATCATCACGCACTGCGAGAACATGCGCTTCCGCTTCGCCGTCATCGACGCCGCGAAGACCGAGACCAACCTCGACCCGCGCACGACGATCACCGACACGCAGTACGCCGCGTTTTATTACCCCTGGATCTTCACCTCCGACCCGCGCACCGGCGCGCGCAAGCTGATTCCGCCCGGCGGGCATGTCCTCGGCGTCTACGCGCGCACGGACATCGAGCGCGGCGTGTTCAAGGCGCCGGCGAATGAAGTGCTGCGCGGCGCGCTGGCGCTCGAGGTCGACGTCAACGACGCCACGCAGGACACGCTCAATCCGCGCGGCGTGAACGCCATCCGGCAGTTCCCCGGCCGCGGCATTCGCGTCTGGGGCGCACGGACGCTCAGCGCCAACGCGCTCTGGAAGTACGTCCCCGTGCGCAGGCTCTTCATCTATCTCGAGCGCTCGATCTACGAGGGCACGCAGTTCGTCGTGTTCGAGCCGAACGACGACCGCCTCTGGGCGCGCGTCGTCGACACGGTGCGGCTGTTTCTCCGCGGGCAGTGGAGGCTCGGCGCGCTGTTCGGGCGCACGGAGCAGGAGGCGTTCTTCATCACCTGCGACCGCACGACGATGACGCAGGACGACATTCTCAACGGGCGGCTCATCTGCGAGATCGGCATCGCGCCGGTGCGTCCCGCCGAGTTCGTCGTCTTCCGGATCTTCCAGAACACCGCAGAGGCCCAGCGCTAGGAGGAGCAGATGCCACGCATCGATCCATTACGCAATTTCCGCTTCCGGCTCGAGATCGACGGCATCGCGCAGGCCGGGTTCAGCGAGGTGATGATCGCCGAGACGACCATCGACGTCGTCGACTACCGCCTCGGCACCGATCCGCCGTTCGTGCGCAAGCTGTCGGGCCTCACGAAGTTCGGGAACGTCACGCTCAAGTGGGGCATGACGGTCGGCGGCGCCTCGCTCGATCTGTTCAAGTGGCACGACGAAGTCTCGGCGGGCCTGGTCCTGGAGCGGCGCAAGAAGGTCGTCATCGTCGTGCAGGACGAAGCCGGCACCGACGCGGCGCGCTTCGTCATCAGCGAGGCCTGGCCGGTCAAATACGACCCGAGCGATCTCAACGCCAAGGGCAACGAAGTGATCATCGAGCTGCTCGAGCTGGCCAATGAAGGCATCGAGCGGGTGGCGTGAGGAGACTGAGATGAGCGCACATCCTGCGTTTCAAACCGAAATCCAGTTCGAGCTGCCGAAGGGCTATCTCGACGACTCCGGCACGCTGCACCGGCACGGCACGATGCGCCTGGCCACGGCCGCCGACGAGATCCTGCCGCTGCGCGATCCGCGCGTGCAGCAGAACGAGGCCTATCTCGCGGTGATCGTCCTCGCGCGCGTGATCACGCGCCTCGGCTCGCTGCCGGACGTGCACACGGGCGTGATCGAAGGCCTGTTCGCCTCCGACCTCGCGTATCTCGAGCGGCTCTACGAGACATTCAACGGCGACGAGGCCGAATCCGAGGAAGGGGCGGGGAAGCGGCCGCTGCGCAGGATCACCGCCGTGGGGGAAGCATGAAGGCCTATCCCGTAAAAGTGCTTTACGAGGAGATGGCCTTCATCGCCCATCACTTCCACTGGCCGCATGACCAGCTCATGGGCCTCGAGCACCGCGAGCGGCGGCGGTGGTGCCGGGAGATCTCGGCCATCAACCGCATGCTCGACGGCGCGCCGCCCAATCCGTTCGACGTGTGAGGCAGAACGACCATGGCTCGCCAGGACCCGCTGCGCGGATTTCGCTTCCTCCTCGAGATCGAAGGGATCACGAGCGGCGGCTTCACGCGCGTCAAAGGCCTGTCCCGCGAGATCAAGCACGAGTCGTATCGCGAGGGAGGCGTCAACGAGTACGAGCACAAGCTGCTCACGCAGGTCTCGTATCCCGTCGTCGTCCTCGAGCGCGGGCTCGTGCTCGATGACCTCTGGACCTGGGCGCAGCGCGCCGCGGACGGCGAGGTCGAGCGCAAGACCATTCGCATCCGCCTGCAGAACGAGGCCGGCGAGAAGCTGTGGGCCTGGCAGGTCGAGTACGCGCTGCCGGTCAAGTGGTCCGTCTCCGATCTCGACGCGCAGGCCTCGCAGGTGGTGATGGAGAGCCTCGAGCTCGCGCATCACGGCCTGAGGAGGGCGACGTGAGACTCAGGCTCGTTCGCCGCTTCGCGGCTCGCCGGTCGTCGCGCACGGCGTGGCTCCCGATCTCGCTGCGCTGGCGGCGCAAGCCCAAGAAAGCCGGCGTCATGCGCGCGTCGCGCGAGGTGACGCCAGCTGCGCCGAGTGTCACGTCGATGGCGCGATTCCATCTGCACTTCAACATCTTCGCGAAGGAGCGGAGCCGAAGCGAGATTCGGACCTTTGCGCCGGCGAAGGTGATTCGCGAGCTGCAGCGCAGCGTCATGAGCCGCCATTGGACGACCGTTCGTGCCGCAACGCCGGCGACGCCGCCGCGCGCCGCATCCTCTACATCGCGAGTGTTCGTGACGCACCGGACGGACGTGCATGTCTCCGCGACGGCCGCGCCGCAAAACGTCCGGCTGCTGACGACGCACGCGAAGACCACGCATGCCGAGCGCCGCGTGCTCTTCGAATCCGTGCGAAAGAGCGCAACGTCTTCGTTCAGTGAGCGCCTGACCGAGCGCCGCATGCAGTCGCACGAGACGCGCGTGTTCCGCGCGCGGTCCGTGGCCACGCAGCGCATCGAGCGCCTGACCGAGCGGCAGATGCAGTCGCAGGAGACGCGCGTGTTTCGCTCGCAGTCCATGACGACGCAGCGCATCCGCGAGGAGAGCACGCGCACACACGTGCAGCTCGTCCGGCCGGTGACGCTCGTGTGGCGCACCGTGCCGCAGGCCCAGACGGAGAACGCGCGAGAGACGACGTTCGTGAATCCGCAGACGGTTTCGCGCAAACCGGTCGCGGTCCAGGAGCCGGCGCCGGAACCGGTGCGGCGCGCCGCGCAACGCGCGCTGCAGGCGAGCGACCTCGATCCCGCGCTGCTGGATCGGCTGACCGACGACGTGATCCGGCGCGTGGAGCGGCGCGGGCGCATCGAGCGCGAGCGCCGGGGATTGTGAGGACGGCATGAGCAAAGAGCAGCTCAGGAAGGCAACGATCACGGTCCTCGAAGGATCGGAGAAGGGCAAGGTCATCACCGTCCTCTTCAACCCGACCGAGTACTCGTTCGAGCGCACGAACTCCTACAAGGCCGTGCCGGTGCCGGGCCTCTCGTCGCCGCTCCTGCAGTTCGTAAACGGCGAGTCCGATCAGCTGAGCATGGAGCTGTTCCTCGACGACTACACGGATCCGAAAGGCCCGACGTCGCTCCAGCAGAAGGAGACCGATCCTCTCGGCAAGCGTCTCCGCGACATCTCCAAACTGCTGCACATCGACCGCGATCTCCACGCCCCTCCGCCCGTGCGCTTCAACTGGGGGCCGATGGAGTTCTCGGCGATCATCGAGAAGCTCGGCCGCAAGGTGACGATGTTCCATCCGGACGGGACGCCGGCACGGGCGACGCTCTCGATCGGCTTCAAGGAGTACCGCACGCTGCGCCAGCAACTCGAGGACCCGCGGCGTGAATCGGCGGACAAGACCAAGCGCCGCGTGGTCGTGGGGCGAGAGGCCCTGTGGCTCATCGCGGCGCGCGAATACGACGACCCGAGTGAATGGACCCGGATCGCCGAGGCGAACGATCTCGACGACCCGCGCGAGATCGAGCCCGGCGACTGGCTGATGCTGCCTCCGATCGAGAACCCGAATGGAACTGTCGGCACTCGCTAAAGACTACGGCGACTTCTACGCGCCGAACTACGCCGTCCGCCTCGGCGGCGACGACGTCACGCGCGATCTGCTGCTCGCGGTGAGCCAGGTCGAGGTCGATCTCGTGCTCGGCGCCGCGTCGCGCTTCACGTTCACCCTCTCCGACTGCTACAGCCACAAGCTGCGCGCGTTCAAGACCGGCCGCGGCGCGGACGTCTTCGACGTCATCGCCTTCGGCTCCGAGGTCGACGTCTGCATCGGCTACGGCGACGCGAAGTCGATGCCGATCGCCATGAGCGGCGTGATCACCGAGATCTCCACCAGCTTCCCCGACGCCGGCCCTCCCGAGCTGTCGATCGCCGGCTACGACCACGGATTCCCGCTGACGCTCGGCAAGTACTCGCGCCCCTTCACGAACGCCAGCGACAGCGACGCCGCGCATCAGATCGCGAGTCGCAACAACCTCGGCGCGGTGATCGAGCCGACGCCGGAAAAGCACGCGCAGATCGAGCAGAACCAGGAGAGCGACTGGGAGTTTCTCAAGAAGCTCGCGCAGCGCAATTTCTACGAGCTCTACGTCGATGAACGGCGCAGGCTGCACTTCGCTCCGCCGAACGACCAGGCCGATCCGGTCGTGCGCCTCGTTTACGGCGAAGGGCTCCTCAACTTCAAGCCCGAGGCGAATCTCGCGCGGCAGGTCACGGACGTCGAAGTGCACGGGTGGGACCCGATGGCGAAGAAGGAGATCGTCGGCAAGGCGAAGGCGGGCCAGGAATCGGGGCTCACCGGCACGAGCGCGGGCCAGCATCTCAACTCGTTCGTGCGCGATCCGTCGAAGCGCCCCACGCTCAGCCTCCGCCAGCCCGTGTTCACGCAGGCGGAAGCCGATCAGCGCGCGAAGGCGTTGCTGAACGATCGCGCCAAACAGTTCCTCACCGGGGAAGGCGAGACGATCGGTCTGCCCGAGATCCGGCCCGACCGCAGGGTGCAGCTCGACGGTCTCGGCTCCCCGTTCTCGAAGGCGTACTACCTCCAGCAGGCCACGCACAAGATCGACACGAATGGCTATCGCACGCGCTTCAAGGTGAAGGAGCCGGGCTTATGAGCATCATGGATGCCGCGCCGCGCGAGACCGCGCTCGAAGCGGGAGGCTACGTCAAAGGCGTCGCCATCGGACTGGTCACGCAGAACAAAGACCCCGAGGGCTTGTGCCGCGTGAAAGTGCGCTACCCGTGGCACGACCAGCCGACCGAGAGCTATTGGGCGCGGCTGTCGATGCCGATGGCGGGCGACGGCCGCGGCATGGTGCTCATCCCCGAGGTCGGCGACGAGGTGCTGCTCGCGTTCGAGCGCGAAGACCTCCGCTTCCCGTACGTCCTCGGCGCGCTGTGGAACGGCAAAGACAAGCCGCCGCGCCACAACGACGACGGGAAGAACGACGAGCGGATCCTCGAGTCGCGCAAGCACCACTACCTGCTGTTCGACGACGGCGCGAAAGGCGTCGTGGAGCTCGCGCATGAGAAAGGACGCAAGGTCGTCTTCGACGACACCGGCTTCGCGGTGCAGGACGAAAACGGGAATCAGGTCAAGGTCGACAGCACCAGCGGGTCGATGACGATCGAAGCGAAAGGGCCGCTCAAGATCAAGGCCGCGTCGATCACGCTCGAGGCGACGGGAACGCTCGAAGTGAAGGCGAGTGCGACGCTCACGCTGCGCGGCTCGCTGGTACAGATCAATTAGCTCAGATCAATTAGGGGAGAAGCGATGGGACAGCCCGCAGCACGCGTCGGAGATCTCACCAGCCACGGCACGCCGCTCGGTCCGGGACCCGGCGCGCCGACGGTGCTGATCGGCGGGATGCCGGCGTGGCGCGCGGGCTCGGATACGCACGCCTGTCCGCTCTTCGACGGACCGAAGCCGCACGTGGGCGGCGTGATCGCGGTCGGCAGTACGACGGTGCTGATCGGCGGGCTGCCCGCCGCGCGGCAGGGAGACCTGGTGGTGGAAGCGAGCGCCCCGAACGCGGTCGCGTTAGGCGGGCCGACGGTGTTGATCGGATGAGTTGATGGACAGGAACAACCTCGACGTCGAACGGAAGGACTTCCTCGGCCGCGGCTGGTCGATGCCGGTGGAGCTCGATCCGCGCACGGGGCTCGTGGCCACGGTCGCGTACGAGGCCGACATCCGCCAGTCGATTCTGATCATCCTCGAGACCGCGCCGGGCGAGCGCGTGATGCGGCCGAACTTCGGCTGCGGCATCCACGAAATGGTCTTTGCCGCCGTCGACAGCACGGTGATGCAGCGCATCCGCTCGCTGGTCGAAGAAGCGCTGCGCCGATGCGAGGCGCGCATCGAAGTCCTCGGCGTCACGGTCGACGAAGACGCGAGCTCCGAGGGCGTGCTGAACATCGAGCTGGAGTATCGCGTCCGCAAGACGAACCAGGTCGGCAACCTCGTCTTCCCGTTCTACTTCCGCGAGGGAGGAAGACCGTGAAAGAGACGGTCAAGGCGCCAGGGCTCGACGATCGGCGCACGGCGCAATTCTCGGCCGAGCTGCTCGAGCGCGCGCGCTCGTGGATTCCGTCGTGGGCGCTCGCCGACGGCGAGCGTGACTTCGGACGCGCGCTGCTCGAAGTGGCGGCGCGATTCAACTCCGAGGTCGCGGAGCGGCTCGATCGCGCGGGCGAAAAGATGCGCCGCGGATTCCTCGATTGGCTGGCCGTGCGCGGGCGCGCGGCGCGGCCCGCGCGGATTCCCGTGGTCTTCCAGCTCGCCGAATCCGCAACCGAGGCCGTGCTCGCGGACGCGCCGATCCGCATGCAGGTCGACGTCGACGGTGCGAGCGTGATCTTCGAAACGGAGAACGACGTGCGCCTCGTGCCGGGCCGCCTCGCGACGGTGATCGGCGTCGACGGGGATGAAGACGCGGTGTATCTGCCGCCGCCGGGCCTGAGCGATCTCGAGCCGCTCGAGCCGCTGCCCACGCAATGGCAGCTCAAGAGCTTCGCGCCCGCGGGCGCGAAGACGCTGCAGGTCGATCCGGAAACGGGGCTGAAGGCGGACATGGTCCTCGAGGCGGACGCTCATCAGTACCGCATCACAAAAGTGGACGGCGAGATCATCACCATCGATCCGCCGCTCGCCGGCGACCTCGATGAGGCGACGTCGGTCCTGCGCAAGGTCACGACGTTCGCGCCGTTCGACGGCAAGACGGACAATCGCCAGGAGCATGCGCTCTACCTCGGCCACAAGGAACTGCTCGACATCGAGTCCGAGGCGACGATTCACATCACCGGCGCGCAGGCGCTTTCCCGGGATGTGCGGTGGGAGTACTGGGGGAAAACCGAAGCCAAGGAAGAAGAAGCGGACTGGCGGGAGCTCACGCGCGCCGGGAACCAGGACAACGACGCTCTCGTCCTGCACAAGGACAAAGGCGCGATCGAGCCGAGCGTCATCGATGGCAGGAACAGCCGCTGGATCCGCGCGGTCGCGAAGAAACTCCCGGCAGCGGATTCGCCGTTCCAGCCGAACCTCCTCGCGATCAAGGTCAATGCCGTCGGCTGCAACGGCGTCGATTGCAAGGACGAGACAGCGCCGCCTCTCGTGGCCGAGGGCATGGCCAACACCACGCCGCTCGTGCTCGGCGGCGCGTTCCTTCCGCTGGGCCGCGAGCCGCGGCAGTTCGACGCGTTCTACCTCGGCAGCACCGAGGCGTTCTCGAAAAAGGGCGCGTCCGTGCAGTTGTGTTTCGACATCGCCGATCCCTCGTTCGCCAGCCTTTCGCGCATCCGCAACGGCGCGTTGCCGAACTTCCTCGCCGGAGTGGGCGGCGACTCCAGGCTCCACCTGCTGCGGTTCGATCCCGCCGGCCCGAAGCTGGAGAAGTTTGATCGCAAACGCGACGGCTTGCAGCCCCAGCCGGAGAACGGTGCGGCGGTCGCTTTGGACAAGCGGCCCCCGTGGCGCGTGCCGATGTGGAACGACGGCTTCGATTTCTTCGTCGCCGTGACCGCGAAGGCGGACGTGTGGGTGTGGAAGGAGGTCGCGGCCCCGGGGAATGCCAGCAGTTGGATGCCATTCGGTCCCGTTCCTGCCGCGACCGCGACCTCCACGGCAGCGATCGACGGTCTCGTTTACCTCGAGGACACGAAGAAGCTCGTGGCGTTGCGCGACGGAGTGCTGTCAACCCGCGGTCTTGCCAGCACGGACACGTGGACCACGATCCCGACGACGCTGAACAGCAACACGGATGTCCTGAAGTCGATCGCTCCCGTGCTCGTCGACAACGGCTTCGGCCGGCTCATCACGTCGAACGTGCAGGGCCTTGTCGGGATCTCGAATGGGGAGCGGCTGTTCCACATCACCACCGCCGGTGTCTGCACGCTCGTGCTCTCCAGTGTGAATGTCGAGACCCGGCCGGCGGCCGCCTTTGACGGGGCCCAGCTGATCGCTGCCGCTGTCGACAAATCGAGTCCGCAACTCGTCGCGATGTCGCCGTTCAGGAGTGAGTCGCTCGAGGCCACGGCGATCGTTCAGGGGCCGCTCGACGCCACGCTGCAGGGCGGCGAGATCCATTTCGTCGCCACGGTCACGGCAGCGGACAAAGCGTACTTTGCGATGTGGGCGCCGTATGCGCCGGCGCCGGACGATTCCCTCTTCAAGACCACGGTCGCGTCGAGCGCCGGCGAGATCGGCGGCGCTCCCACGATCCTCGAGCAGCACGTCATCGTTCCCGGCACGCGCGCGGATGTCATCGTCGGTACGTTCGACATCACGCGTCGCTTCGACGCGAACAGCACCGTCGCGTCGGGCATTGCGCTCCCGCTCGCGGCGCCGGTGCTCGCGAATGGAGATTTTGTGGCCAGAATGGCCGGGACGCCGGAATTGCGCAACGTGACCTCGGCCGGCACCACGTCCGAGGGCGAGATCTTCTATGAGATCGATTCGAAGTTCAGCGTCACGAACGGTCCGTTGTTCGCCTACGACGCCACGCCTTACCGGACCGGCAGCATCACCAATCAGACACTGAAGCTCGAACCCGCCGATCAATACGCGAAGGTTGGGGAGTGGCTGCTCGTCGATGACCTGGCCTATGAGGTCCAGAGCATCGACAAGATCAGCGATCCCAATTCCTGGATCGTCACCATGACGAACGCCATCACGACGAACGTTGGTGGCTACGCGTACCCCTTGCCCACGAACGGCCGTACCGCCGCGTACATGGATCTCAATCCCGCGACCGACGGCAACTGGGATGCCGCGCTCCTGAACCAGACGAAGCTCGTTTTTCCCCTTGCGATCCCGGAGGAGCAAAGCGCCAAAGCGTTCAAGGTGAGCGGAGGCCATCCCGACCTCGTGGTGATGGCCGAGGAGTTCACGTTCAACCCGCCGGGCAACCCCACCTTCATCGCCGACGGCACCGTCGGTCCGTGGACGCGGCTCCTCGGCGACACCTCCTCCAACCCCGAGCTCTCCTGGGAGTACTGGAACGGCACGGGCTGGTGGAAGCTCGACGTCGAGCTCGATCAGACGCTGAACCTCAAGAACTCCGGCGGTGTGCGTTTCAAAGTGCCGGACGACATCGCCTCCGGCGATTGGGCCGGCCGCACGAACTTCTGGATCCGCGCGCGCCTCGTCGGCGGCGACTACGGCAAGGAACAGGTCACCGTCATTACGAAACCGGGCCCAGGCAACGGCGAGCAGACGCAGACGATCGATCGCTCAACCGCGGGAGTCCGCGCGCCGTCGGTCATGAGTCTGCGCATCTCGTATCGCCTCTGCAAAGCGGTGCGCCCGGTGTTCGTGCTGGCGCAGGACAGCCGCGCGATGCGCGATCAGAGCGAGGCGAACAAAACCAGCAGCGCGGTCGTGGAGGCGTTCGTGCCGCTCGCGCGCACGCTCGGACGGCTCACCAATCCCTCGCTGCCGGACGCCGTCGAGACCGGACGCGCGCTGTTCATCGGTCTCGACGCCACGCCGTCCGGCTCGCCGGTCAACGTGCTTCTCATCGTCGCGAACGAAGAAAAACACGAGCCGTTCGCGCCGATGAAGATCGAAGCGCTCGTCGCGGATCGCTTCGTGCCGATCGTCGCCGAAGACACGACGCGCGCGCTCGGCGAGAGCGGGCTGCTCTCCATGTCGTTCACGCTCGCCCCGACGCCGCGCGAGCTGTTCGGCATGGAGAACCTGACGTGGCTGCGCCTCACGCCGGACAGCGCCGGCGGGCCGGTGAAGGATTGGAAGCCGTCTCTGCGCGGCGCATACCTCAATGCAGTCTGGGCCAGCGCCGCGGAGACGCTGACGCGCGAGCTCCTCGGCTCTTCCGAAGGCGCGCCGAATCTCGTCGTGCGCGTCGCGCGGCCGCCGGTGCTGGCCGATTCGCTCGAGTTGCGCGTCCGCGAGCCCCTCGGCGAAGAGGAGCGGGAAAAACTGGGCGCGCGCGTGCGCAGCGACTTCGATGGATTGCCCGGCGACTGGGTGCTCTGGGATCAGGTGCTCGATCCGCTCGACGACGACCCGGACGCGCGCGTCTATGCGCTCGACGAATCGACCGGCGAGATCCGCTTCGGCGACGGCCAGCACGGCATGATCCCGCCGATCGGACGCGACTCGATCGTCGCGTTCGCGTACCGCCGCACGGAGATCGGCGGCTCCGAAGGCAACGACGTGCCGGCCAACGCCGTCGTCGCACGCACCGCGCTCAATCTCGTCTCGCCGGTGAAAAGCGTGGAAGCGGTCTTCGCCGCGGATCGCGCCGCGGGCGGTGCGCGTCCGGAAAACGGCGAGCGCGTCGTGCGTTTCGGCACCGCGCGCCTGCGGCACCGCGGCCGCGCCATCACCGCGCGCGACTTCGAAGATCTCGCGCTGGAGAGCTCGCCCGACATCGTGCAGGCCCGCTGCTTCGCCGGCCGCGGCCACGTGTGTCTCGTCGTGGTCATGCGCGGCGACGATCCGCGGCCCGATGCCGCGGAAGTGCGGGAGCTGAAACGGCTGCTGCTCGCGTCGTCATCGTCGTCGCTGAGCGCCACGGATGCGCTGCGGATCACGGGTCCGAACGTTCGCCGGCTGCGCATCCAGCTGACCCTTCGCGTCGCCGCGCTCGATGTCGCGGGCGACGTCGCGCGCGACGTACAAGCGCGCATCGCGGCGCTCTTCGATACGACGAGCTGGCCGCTCGGCGCGGAGCCGACGGAAGGAGAAATCGCGCTGGCGCTCCTCGACACGCCCGCGCTCGAGAGTCTTGCCGACGTGCAACTGCGCGAAGTCCAGCCCGACGGCGCGGAGCTTCCGTGGAGTGGAGGACAGGCAATCCTGCCTGTCCAGGACAGGCGGGATCGCCTGTCCTCCACCTTGGTCATGCTCGACAAAGACCCGGTGCGCCTCGAATTCGAGACCGTCGAGGTGTTCGCATGAAACAGCTCGCCCCCGATCTCTTCGAGCGCCGCTTCGGCAAGCTGATGGAGATCGGCCGCGCGCGGCTGCCGGCCCTCGCGCCCGAATGGACGGACCACAACGCGCACGACCCGGGCATCACGCTGATGGAGCTCTTGGCGTGGGTGGCCGAGGCGCAGTTGTATTCGCTGTCGCGCCGCCCGAGGCGCGACGAGCGCGTCGCGTATGCGGCATTGCTCGGATTCGCGCCGACGGGAGCGCGGCCCGCGCGCGGATTGATCTGGCCAGATCCGAACGTGGCCGCGTTCGCGGAGAGCATCGTCATCCCCGCCGAGGCGGTAATCAACGTCGTCGATGAAGAGACGCCGACGTTTCGTCCGTCGCAGAAGTTGCTCTTCGTGCCCGGGAAAATCCAGCGGCTCGAGACGCGGCTGGCGGGACGGCGCGACGTGGCGCTGACGTTCCGCTGCCGCGGCGAGTCGGGACTCTTCGGCTCGAAACGCGCGGAGGCCAAGGGCGCGGTGTGGGCGATCGGCGTACGCGCCGAGACCGCGGAATCTCAATCGCACACATGCCGTGCGTCGCTGGCGGCGACGCTCGTCAGCGAAGACGAGCGCGTGGCGATGAAGGTCGTGTCGGACACGACGAACGGCCTGCTCAGCACCGGCGTTCTGCTCCTCGGCCTCGACAATGTCCGGACGTCGCCGCGTGAATTCACCATCGAGCTGCATGCGCCGGCCGGCTTCGCGCGTCCGCCGCGTTTTCTTCGAGTCGAGCCGAACGTCATTCCCATCGTGCAGGGACGCGCCGTCGCGCGCGAGCTGCACGTCGCCACCGGATTGCCCGACTGGAGCTTCCACCTCGATCTGCCCGGGCTGCGCTTCGACGCAGGCGGAGAACCCGTGCAGATCGAAGTCGACGAGCCGGCCGCTCTTCAGGTGTGGAAGCGGACGGACCGGCTCTCCGATCGTGGTCCCGGCGAGCGCGTGTTCGAGCTCGACGCGGAACGCGCGAAGATTACGTTCGGCAACGGCATCAACGGAAAGATGCCGCCCGCGGAGTCGCAGGTGCTGGCCAGCTACGCGGTGTGCGACGCCGAGCGCGGAAACGTGGCGCGCAATCGTTCGTGGCGCGTGGCTCCGTTCGCGGGCGTGTACGGCGTCAACCTCGATCCGGTGACGGGCGGCGCGCCGGCGGCGGGAACGGTCGAGCAGCGTCGCGACGCGCGCCGCCGTTCGCGCGATGAGCACGCGCTCGTCAGCGCGGAAGATCTCGTCGCGGCCGCGAAGGGGTTACCGCTGCTCGAAGTCGTGCGCGCGTGGATCGTGCCGCCTGCCGAAAATGCTCCGCGCACCGGCGCGATCACGCTCGTCGCGATGCGCGCGCGTCCGGGTGGAAAAGAACCGGCGCAGATTCCGGAGACGCGCCGCTGGCTCGATGCGATTCGCCGCCGGCTCCGCCCGCGCATTCCGCTTGGCACGCGCCTCATCGTCTCCGCCCCGAGCTACACGGACTTTTCCATCCGCGCGACGCTCATCGCGGAAGCGGGCCGCGATCCGGCCGCGGTGAAAGAGGCGGCCGAACGGGAGCTGAGCAAACGCCTCTCGCTCAACACGCGGAAGCCCGGCGTGCCGGTGACGCAGCGCGACGTCACGGCCTGGCTGCGCGGAGTCGATGGCGTGACGCGGGTTGCCACGCCGCAGTTGATCCGCGCGGACGGGCAACCGGGCGATGACATCAACGTGCAGCGCGGCGGATTGCCGAGGCTCACGCGCAGCGACCTCGAGGTGAAGCGGCCATGAGCGCGTATCGCTTCGCGACCGCCGCGCAGTTCGAGACGTGTCTGTTCGACAGCGCCGACCGTTCGCGCGCGGGACTCCGGCCGTACGCGCCGTTCGCCGGCGCCGCTCCCGCGACACCGCACGGATCCTGGGTCGCGACCGATACGGCGATCGAGCTGTACGAAGAAGAAACGCACGCGCGGCTGCTCCACGTCGAGCTTCCCGGCGATCGCATCATCGACATCGCCGGCAACGGGCGCCATGGGATCTTCGTGCTCGTCGAGCACGACGGCACGGCGCAGGCCGTTCCGATCGATGGCCACGGACACATCGGAAAGCGCATCTCGTTCGAGCGAATCGAGGATGCCACCGCGTTCGTCTATCTGCGTCGCGCCAGGCGATTCGTCGTCCTCGCCGAGGATCGCCTCTCGTGGTTCCGCGCGGACGGCGGCACCGCGATCCTCGTGCGGGGGTGCATCCACGCGAATGACCTCAGCAGCGACGGCGAGAGCAGAGTCTTCGTCACCGGCGGAACGTTCGACGCGGACGGCACTCCCATCGGCGAGGAAGCCGGCGCGACGCTGATCACGCCGATGCTGCAGTCTCCCGATCGCGAAGACGCGCGCCGCTGGCTGCGCATCGAAGCGGCGGGAAATCTCCCCGAGGGCTCGACGCTCGAGATCGCGTATGCCGCGACCGACGACGTGAAGTTGCGCGACCTGCTGAACGGTATCGCCGCCGACGCGTCGCTCACGCCCGGCCAGCGCATCCGCAAATTGCGCGACGAATCCGATCTCTGGCGCCCGCCGATCGTCTTCCATGGCCCGGGGACGAGCTTCGCCGCGCCGCTGTTCGACGTGCATGAGCGCTACCTGTGGGTTGCCGTCACGCTGAGCGCCGCGCCGGGCTCCCAGCTGCCTGAGCTCACGACATTGTCCGTGCTCTATCCGGGGAACACGCTGATGGAGCACCTGCCGTCGATCTATCAGCGCGCGGAATTTGAGCCCGGCAACTTCCTGCGCGCGCTCGTCGGCGTGCTCGAAACGACGACGCAGGAGCTCGACGGACGCATCGCGTCGATGGCGGCGCAGATCCATCCGTCGACCGCGCCCGATCGTTGGCTCGACTTCCTCGCGCGCTGGCTCGGCGTGCCGTGGGACGACGCGCTGACGCTCGAGCAGAAGAAAGCCATCGTGCTGCACGCGCCGGAGCTTGCGCGCGGACGCGGAACACGCGCGGGGCTCGAGGCGCTGCTCGAGAGTCTCATACCGGGAACGCCGCGCCGGTTCCGCGTGACTGATCCCACCGCGGACTTCGGCTTCGCCTTCGTCGGCGGCACGTTGCCGGCGATGCTCGGAGGGCTCACGCGCTGGAGCGCGGAGCTCGGCTCGCAATCCATCCTCGGCTCCATGCACCTGCCGTGCGCGAATCAGCGCGACGACGGCGCGTGGCAGCTCGCCGGAAGGATTCGCATCGACGTCGCGGCGTCCGCCAAAGAGCGGAATGCGTGGGAGCCGTGGCTCCTCGCGCTGGTCCGGGAGATGGTGCCGCTCACGGTGCGCGTCGAGCTGCGGTGGGTGAGCGCGCACGCGCTGCGCGGCGACCGCCTCGACGGCACGCTCACCCTCGAACCACCGCCCGCGCCGGAGCTCGGCACGGGCGCGATCACCGGCCTCGCCCGCCTCCCGGACGGCGGCGCGCGGCTCTCCGCGTCGGGTCCTCACATCGGCACACGCTTGCGTTGAACAGGAGACATGCATGGACAAGCCAACCAGAGCCGGATGCTGCACCGACCACGAATCCGAGTCGGGATGCAGGAACAACTATTTCGACGGCAAGCGGCTCACGACGGACTCGTTCCGTGTCGAGCAGCGCTACTTCCTCGAGCGGCGCCATCTGCTCAACCGCGCGATCCTCGGCTGGGGCGTTGTGTACGGCTTCAAGATCGAGAGCGCCTCGGGCCGGCTGACGATCGGGCCGGGACTCGCGCTCGACGAATGCGGGCGCGAGCTGCTGCAGACCGGCGAGCGTGAGCTGGGCTTCGACGATCTCATCACGCTCGACGAAAAAGGCGCGAGCATCGCGCGGGAGCGCATCTGGACGAACGGCTCGGGCTCGCAGGAGCGCATCTGCTGGCTGCTCAGCGCGCACTACGCCGAGAAGCTCAGCGGCGCGCATCAAGTCGAAGACTCCTGCAAGTGCGAGCACGAAGAGTTCGAGCGGACGTGCGAGACCGTGCGCTACTCGCTGCGGCAGGTCTCGTGCGACCAGTGCTGCCTCGGCTGCAAATGCGAGCTGACCTGCAAATGCGATTCGGAAAAGCCGTGCGCCGAGCATGCGCACGAGGGCGAGCCGCGCGGACGCCGCGTCTGCCGCTGCGTGTGCGAGCACCTCATGAACTGGCAGCCGGGCGGCGACGACTGCGCGGTCTGCGAGATCGACGATCCGTGCGGACACGTGCGCGTCGATCTCCGGAACAGCGTGCCGCTCGCATGCGTCAGCGTCGTTCGCGACGCCCGGAATTGCCTGACCCTCGGAGACACCGTCGATGCCTGCGGTCCGCGGCGTCTCGTCATGCGCAACGACGTGCTCTTCGATCTCATCCGCGGCTGCGATCTCACGCGCATCAGCGAGATCGGCTGGAAGGACTGGCATCGCCGCAAGGAAACAGAGCCGGTCTCGTTCGAGGAGTTCTCCGCGGCCTTCGGCGACAAAGGCTACGACCAGAACGAATACGTCACGCACAAGTTCTGGGTGAAGTTCTCGCGTCCCGTGCTCCGCGACACGCTGCGCCCCGACTGCTTCGTCATCAGAGCCATGAGCGCCGAGCGCGAGGGCGGATGGTGGGACGTGCTGCGCGTTCCGATCACGCGTATCGAGACTGCCGATGCGCAGTTGGTGGAGAAGGCGACGATCGTCGTCGACGGTGCGTGGGTCGAGGACGGACTGCGCGGCCGCAGGAGCCTCTTCCTCAAATCCGACACCTGGATCGAGATCGAGGTCCGCGGCGATTTCATCGTCGACTGCAACGGCCAGACGGTCGACGCAAACGCGTTGGGCCTTTCGCCCGGACCGACCGGCAACGGCACACCCGGCGACACGTTCATTTCGACCTTCCGCGTGGAAGCGACGCATCCGTACAAAGGAGCCTCGTCATGAGTGGAAACAACGACCTGCTCACCAAGATCAAGGGAACGTCGGGGCTCGAACGAGCGAGATTCGGTCCGGGCATGCTCCTGCGTCACGACGACCTCGAGCAGTTGAACATCTATCCGCGCGAGCTGAGCCGGCTCCTCTTCCGGTCGCTGTTCGGCTGCGGCGTCGTCTGCGGTCTCGTCGTCCCGCCCCCCGAGGACAAGTGCGACAGGATCTGGATCCAGGTGAGGTCGGGCCTGGCCCTCGACTGCTCGGGCAATCCGATTCATGTGCCGAAGGACACGGAGCCGTTCTCGTTCGACCCCGCGAAGTGCAAGGACAATCGCGTCTACGTCGTGCTGTGCGGCACGGTCACCGGCTGCTCGCCGCGCACCTCCGCCTGCGCATCGGACGACGAGGAGTCGTCCCCGGCGCCGTCGCGCGAAAAGGACGGTTACGAGATCCGCATCGTGCGCGACTTGCGGGGATGCATCTGCGCCTGTCTCGAAGAGCCGGCGACGGAGCCCGCGCAAAATCCCGCGACGGGCGTGCCGGCGCGCGAGGACAAGTGCCTCTGCGTCGATCCCACGCTCAAGTGCTATCAGGCTCACTACGCCGGCAAGTGCTGCGACGATGTCGACAACGGCAAGGGCAACGACTGCGGCTGCTGCTGCGACTGCGTCCTCCTCGCGCGACTGGACAAATCGGACAACGGCAAGTGGACGGTCAGCCACGGCGTTCGCCGGTTCGTGCGGCCGGTCCTGATGCGCGATCCGGTCGCCGCGCAGGAACGCAAGCAAGCGGCCGACAAGAAGCTGGAGGAGGAGCAGAAGGCGGAGGAGGAGAGGAAGAAGGTGGAGAAGGAAGTGGCGGAAAAGGTCGCCGCGGCAAAGGCCGAAGCGGAAAGGATCGCGAAAGAAAAGACGAGATCCGCGAAGTCGAGATCTTCGAAGTGACCCGTGGCCCTCGAACGGAAATCACAGACCGCGGCGCCGGCGTTCGAGCGGCGGCGCATAGCTCCAGCGGCGGTGCAGCGCAGCGCCGCGCCCGCGCCGTCGACAGTGCGCTCGCTGCAGGTGCGGCTCGGCAATCAGGCCACGCAGTCCGTAGCCCGTTCCCTCCAGTCCTCGAAGGCCGTGACGCCGCCGGCCAGGGTTGCGAAGAAGAGCGAACCGGCTGAGGCCGCGGCCGAAGCGACGGCAAAAGCAGCGGCCGTCTCCGTCCCTGCGGAAGCAGAACAGGAAACAGAAAAGAAGCCGGCGGCGAAAGGCAGAGGAGGGGAGAAAGCCGCGCCTCCCTCGCCGAGGAAAGCCATCGCGCCCGCGGTCAAGGGGGTGAAGGAACGCTCCACCCGCGCAAGGAAGCGTGGCAACGAAAAAGCCCTGGTCGACTCCGCGCAAGAGGCCGCGAAGAATCCGGACACCGAAGGACAGCGGGAGGCGTCGGAAGCCACCGTCAAGAGCCTCGACGACGCCAAGAAGACGGCGGCGAAACTCCGGCGCGACCAATTCAAAGCCGACCTGACCAAGGCCCTCAAAGCGGCCACGGAAGAGCCGAAGACCGAGGAAAAAGCGCAGCAGGTCATGCAGACCGGCGGCAAGGACGCGAGCAAACAGCTGAAACGCTCGCTGGCCACCGAGAGCGAACTGGCGTCGGGCGGGATGAAAGACGCGCAGGCCACCGAAGTCGCGCCGTCGCCCAGCGGCACGCAGGTGAACATGGAGCCGGACGCTGTCGGCGCAAAGCCGGCGCCCGTCTCCGCCGCCCCGATCGTGCCCGCGCCTCTTCCTCCCGAGCGCCTGGACTACTCGTCCGATCGCGAGTCGACCGACCAGGCGATGGAAGAGAGCGGAGTGACGACGGAGCAACTCGGCAAA
>DATFHJ010000105.1:0-2584 GCA_035248585.1 Thermoanaerobaculia bacterium | reverse complement strand
TCGAGCTGCAATACGCGAACGGCACGGTGCCGATCACGTACATCTGGCGAGCGAAAGGGGAGGGGCGGCTTGCGGGCGCGAGGCCCGGCGACGGTCCACCGCTCGCGCGCGTCTTCGCCTTCGCGCCGAACGGCGATCTGCTCGTCTGCGACTTTGCGTCACGGCAGGTTGTGACGCTGGATCTTGCCCGGATATACAATCCCCCGCCGCGCGGCGTGCAACATGCAACGCCGCCCTAGCAGTGGGAATGGCAAAAGCGAAGAAAGAAAGCGACAGCGCAGTCATCGACGCAGCGTGTGCCCCGGAGTGGACGGATCTCCTCAAGCAGATGATCTACATCCGCCGCTTCGAGGAGGCCACGGAGCGTGAGTTCCGCAAGGGAAAAATCGGCGGCTACCTGCATGTTTACATCGGGCAGGAGGCCGTCGCCTCCGGCATCCTCAGCGCGCTGCAGAAAAACGACGCCGTGTTCTGCGGCTATCGCGATCACGCGCAGGCGTTGGTCCTCGGCTCGGACCCGAACAAGGTCATGGCCGAGCTGTTCGGCAAGGGCACGGGCGTGTCGAAGGGCAAGGGCGGCTCGATGCATCTCTTCGACGTCGAGCACGGTCTTTACGGCGGCTACGGCATCGTCGGCGGACATCTCACGCTCGCCGCCGGCGCGGCGTACGCGAAGCGCTTTCAGGGCAGCGACTCGATCGTCGTCTGCTACTTCGGCGACGGGGCGATGAACATCGGCTCGTTCCACGAGGCCATGAACATGGCCGGCCTCTGGGGACATCAGGGCATGTGCCCGATCATCTTCATCATCGAGAACAACGGCTACGCGATGGGGACGTCGATCGAGCGGCATTCGGCGCTCACCGATCTCTCGGCGCGCGTGCGCGCCTACGCGATTCCGACGGAGAAGGTCGACGGACAGGACATCTTCGCCGTGCGCGGCGTGGCCGACCGCGTCGTGCGCCAGGTGCGCGAGACCGGCAAGCCGTACTGCATCGAGGCCGTGACGTATCGCTTCTCGGGCCACGGCGCGGCCGACATCCTGCAGCCGTACCGCTCGAAGGAAGAAGTGGAGAAGCACCGCCACCGCGATCCGATCACCATCCTCCGCAATCGCCTCGGCGAGGTGTGCGGCCTCAGCGACGACGACGTGAAGGCGATGGACGACTGGGCGACCGAGGTCGCCGCGAACGCCGTCAAGTTCGCGGAGGCAAGCCCGCAGCCCGCGCCGGAGGAGTTGTTCACCGACGTCGTCGCCGAGCACGGACCGCGGCCGGTCGCGGAGAGTGAACATGACTAGTGGAGCGGCGGGCTTCAGCCCGCCGAAACGGGACGGCGGGCTGAAGCCCGCCGCTCCACACGAAGAGCGAGGGGCATGAGCGAGAAGAGCTACCGCGACGCGATTCGCGACGCGATGATGGAAGAGATGGACCGCGACGGGAACGTCCTCATCATGGGCGAGGACATCGGCGTCTACGAAGGCACGTTCCGCATCACCGCCGGCATGCTGAAAAAGTACGGCCCGAAGCGCGTGATCGACACGCCGATCGCGGAGGCGGGAATGGTCGGCACCGCGGTCGGCATGGCGATGTGCGGGCTACGTCCGATCGTCGAGATGATGACGATGAACTTCGCCATCGTCGCCGCGGATCAGATTCTCAATCACGCCGCGAAGGTGCGCTACTTTTCCGGTGGACAAGTCGACGTGCCGATGGTGGTGCGCGGCCCTCAGGGCGCGGGCGTGCAGCTTTCCGCGCAGCACTCGCAGACGTTCGAGTCGTTCTACGCGCATTTCCCCGGCATTCACGTCGTCGCGCCCGCGACTCCGGCGGATGCGAAGGGTTTGTTGAAATCCGCGATCCGCGGGAAAGATCCCGTGATCTTCCTCGAGAGCGCCGCGCTCTACGGCATGAAGGGAGAGGTTCCGGACGATCCCGAATTCACGGTGCCGATCGGCAAGTCGCGCGTGGCGCGCGAGGGGAGCGACGTCACGATCGTTTCCTTCAGCCGCATGCTGCAGCTCTCGCTCGCCGTCGCGGACAAGCTCTCGAAGGACGAAGGCATCGAGTGCGAGGTGATCGATCTGCGCACGTTGCGTCCGCTGGACATGGATCCGGTGTACGCGTCGGTGACGAAGACGCATCGCGCGGTGGTGGTGCAGGAGCAGTGGAAGCCGTTCGGCGCGGCCGCGGAGATCGCGGCGAACATCACCGAGACCGTGTTCGACGAGCTCGACGCGCCGGTGGAGCGCGTCACCGGCGAGGATGTTCCGATGCCGTATGCGCGCAATCTCGAATTGCTGGCGACGCCGCACGAGCAGCAAGTGATCGACGCGGTGAAGCGGGTGATGTACAAAGAATGAGTGCCGAGTGCCTAGTGCCTAGTGCCTGCAAGACATCGGCACTAGGCACTAGGCACGAGGCACTAGGCACTAGGCACTCTAGTTTCCAACGTGTGACAGATCGGCGCGAATCGCAGCGGCGCCGCGGCGTCGGTCGTACGGCCGCCGAATGCACGTGCTGCTGCTGCCCTCGTGGTACCACACCGATGACAAGCCGTGGCGCGGGATGTTCTTCCGCGACCA
>DATFHJ010000104.1:0-4330 GCA_035248585.1 Thermoanaerobaculia bacterium | reverse complement strand
TGCAGCGCCTCGCGGGCGAGGTCGGGCGGGAGGGGCGGCGGGAGATTGATGGCGAGATTGATGGTCCGCACCCTGGCGCGGCCGGCGACGAAGGTGCCGCGGCCGGACTGGCCGAGGATCAGGCCGCGGCGCTGGGCCTCGCGATAGCCGCGCGTGACCGTGGAGAGATCGACGCCGAGGGAGCGGGCGACGTCGCGTTGCGGCGGCAGGCGATCGTCCGGCTCGAGCGCATTCACGGCGATGGCATTGCCGATACGATCGGCGATCCATTCGGCGTAGGGAGCGTCCGCCGGCCCGCGAAGCCAATCCAGACGCTTTGACTTTTTGTATGCAGACGCTTTCAAGATCTCCTAGATTGTAGTCCATGAATGAGATCACGCTCGATCCCGAGGACTGGTCGGAGCTGACGACCGTCGGCCACCGCATGCTCGACGACTCGCTGCAGCAGCTGGCCACCGTGCGCGAGCGCCCGCTGTGGCAACCGATGCCCGCCGACGTGCGCGCGTACTTCAAGCCCGGACCGCCGCCGCGCGAGCCGCGTCCGCTGGAGGACGTGTACGCCGACTTTCAGAAGTTCATCCAGCCGTACGTGCTCGGCAACATTCATCCGCGCTTCTGGGGCTGGGTGATCGGCGCCTCCTCGCCCGCGGGCGTGCTGGCGGAGCTGCTCGCCGCGGGCTTGAACGTGAACGTGTTCGGCGCGAACGAGTCGGGCGCGGCACTCGAGGCGCAGGCGATCTCCTGGTTCACGAACGCGTTCGGCCTGCCGGCTGAGGCGACCGGCCTGTTCGTCTCCAGCGGGTCCATGGCCAACCTCGTCGCGCTCACGGTCGCCCGCGACGCGCGCGCGGGCTTCGACGTCGTCGAAGAAGGGCTCGTCCATCAGCCGCAGCTCGTCATCTATTGTTCGGAGCAAACGCACAACTCCGTCGATAAGACCGCGGCGATCCTCGGCATCGGCCGGAAGAATCTGCGCAAGATCCCGACCGACGCCGAGTATCGAGTCGACCTGGATGCGTTGCGATGCACCATCGCCGAGGATCGCGCGGCGGGGAAGAAACCCTTCTGCGTGATCGCGAACTGCGGCACGGTGAACACGGGTGCGATCGACGATCTGCGCGCCGTTCGCGGGATCGCGGACGAGGAGAATTTGTGGATGCACGTTGACGGCGCGATCGGCGCGGTGCTGCGTCTCTCGCCGCGCCTCGCGCCACTCGCCGACGGCATCGAGCTCGCCGACTCGATCGCGTTCGATCTGCACAAGTGGATGAACATGCCGTACGACGTCGCGGGCGTCGTGGTGCGCTCGCGCGAGACGCGGTCGCGCAGCTTCTCCCCCGCCGCGTCGTACCTCACCACGTTCGAGGACGGCATCGCCGCCGGCCGTCACGTCCCGAGCCGCCTCGGACCGGACCTCTCCCGCGGCTTCCGCGCGCTGAAGGTGTGGATGACGATCCAGACCTACGGCGCCGATCGCTTCGCGGCGATCATCGACAAAAACATGGACCAGGCGCGCTACGCCGCCGAGATCATCGGGCGCGAGCCGAAGCTGGAACTGCTCGCGCCCGTGCCGACGAACGTGGTCTGCTTCCGCTATCTTCGCGACGGTCTCTCCGGCGAGCAGCTCGACGCGCTCAATCACCGTGTGCTCATCGAGCTGCAGAAAGCGGGCATCGCCGCGCCGTCGAGCACCGTGCTGCAGGGACGTTACGCGCTGCGGATAGCGATCGTGAATCAGCGGACGCTGCGCGAAGACGTGGAGATCGCGCTGCGGGAGATTGTGAGGATTGGGGACCAACTGTGGAGCGGCGGGCTTTAGCCCGCCGACGTCATTCCGGCGGGCTAAAGCCCGCCGCTCCACTACTTCTTCTTCGCCGCTGTCGCGGCGCGTCTCCGCGCCGGCGCTTTGCGCGGCGCCTTCCGCCCGCCCGACCCGCCCAGCGACTTGCTGAGCACCGCGAGCAGGTCGACGACTTCGCCGCCTTCGTCCGCCTTCGGCTCGACTTCCGTCACCTTCACGATATCGGCGTGCTTGCGCTCTTTCGCGGCGACGAGTTTCTCGAGGCGTTTCTCGTAGCCGTCGGTGAGCTCGCGGAGGTCGAGCTTCTTGCTGCGGCGCGTGATCTGCGCTTCGAACTTGCGCACCTCGGCCGGCGTGACCTTGGCTTTCTTCGGCAGGCCGACCGACTTCGGGTCGCGGATCTCGTCCTCGAAGCGCAGCGTCTCCGCGCGGAGGATGCCGTCGTCGGCCATGATCGCGACGAGGTACTCCTTGTCGCGCATCACGAACGTGGCGATGCCGGCGTAGTTTTTCTTCTCCATCACTTCCGCGAGAAGGCGGTAGGCCTTGGTGGTACCGGCGCTCGGGACGAGGAAGTAACCGCGCTGGAAGTAGACGGGATCGATGGTGTCGCGGTCGACGAAGCGGCGGAGATCGATCTCGCGCGACTTGCGCGGCTCGAGCGCTTCCAGCTCGTCGTCGGTGACGGTGACGAATTTGCCCTTGTCGGTTTCGTAGCCGCGGATGATGTCGTCGTCCTCGAGCGGCGTCTCGTCTTTCGAGCAGACGTAACGCCGGTGCACGGGCGCGCCGTCGGGCGCGATCATGCGCAACGCGGTGCCGCGCCCGCGGGTCGCGGAGTAGAGCGCGACCGGCACGGTGACGAGGCCGAACGTGATCGTGCCGGTCCAGAAGGAGCGGAACGCGCTCGCACCGAATTCGACGTCTTCGTCGTGGTCAGGCACTCTTCTTCACCTTCGCGAGACTCGCCGCCAGTACATCGTCGAGCTCGTCGTCCTTCTTGGGCGTGCGCGGGCGGAACTTCGCCACCTTCGGCTTCCGGCCTTTCGATTTCGCTTCGATCAGATCCATCACCCGCGCGCGATATTCGTCGCGGAACTCGGATGGATCGAACTCGCCGTGCAGCGCGGTCAGGAGCTGCTCGGCCATCTCGATTTCTTTTTTCTGCAGCGGCCGCCCCTCGGGGGCTTTGAGCGCACTCGCGTCGATGACCTCGTCCGCGTGGCGCATCGTGATCAGCATCAGGTAGCCGTCTTCTTCCTTGAGCGCGCCGACGTACTCGCGGTCGCGCATGACCCAGCGGGCAATGCCTTCCTTGCCCTTCTTCCCGAGTGCTTCCGCCGCGGCAAAGTAGGCTTTCGCATCGCCGTCGGGGCCGAGGTAATAGGCGCGGTCGTAGAAACGCGGATCGACGTCGGCGATGTTGACGAAGCGCGTGATCTCGATGTCGCGCGAGTCCTTCGGCTTCAACTTGTCCAGCTCGTCTTCCTCGAAGACGACCATGCGCCCACGCGTGAGCGGGAAGGCCTTGCGGACTTCCTTGTAGTCGACCGTGTCGTCGCTCTCCGCGCTGACGAGCATCTGCTTCACGGGCTGCTTGTCGGTCTTGTGCAGGAGACGGAAGTGGACCGTGCGGTCCGTGACCGCGGAGTAGAGCTTCACCGGCACTTTGACGGTGCCGAGTTTGATCACGCCTTTCCAAATCGCCCGGGCTGCCATCGGGCAAAAGTAGTGCTGAAACCGGGCCAATTATTTGACGAAAATGCGCACCGATTCGCGGCGGCCCGACTCATCCATGGCGGTGACGGTGTGCGCGCCGGGCACGAGCGGCCATTCGGACTCGGCCTTTCGGTTGTTGACGAACCATTGCACTTTCGTCGATGAGATTGCCCGCAGCCGAAGCGTTTGGAACTCGCGGCGAAGCGTGGGATCGATGAGGTACGTGGCGCCGTCGGGAGGGTTGGCGATTTGGAGCGTCGTGGAGCGGGGGGCTTCAGCCCGCCGAGCCGGCAGGCTAAAGCCTGCCGCTCCACTCCACTCGCGGTACTCCGCCGGCCAGTCGATCGTGCCGGCGTGGTGCCAGGAGCAGAAGCGCGGCTTGTCGTTCGTGGGGAGCCATTCTTTGCGGATCGACTCGCACCAGGGCGAGGGGCGCAGGCCCGAGAGGGCGCAGATCTCGACGGACTGGATGTTCGCGGGCGGGGCGACGATGGGAGTGGCGTCGCCGATCGGGAGCGTGCCGCGGGCGCGCTGCATGGCGGCGAGCATGACGCCGTGGAAGATCGGCGCGGCGCCGGTCATGCCGCTCGAGCCGCGGAGCTCGCGGCGATCGAAGTTGCCGACCCAGACGCCCACGGTCACGTCTTTCGTGTAGCCGATCGTCCAGTTGTCGCGATACGACTGCGAGGTGCCGGTCTTGACGGCGACGGGGAACGGGAAGTCGAGACTGCCGCCGGTGCCGAAGGCGTAGGCGCGCGCTTCGGAGTCGGTGAGGATGTCGGTGATGAAGAAGGCGGTTTTGGACGAGAC
>DATFHJ010000103.1:0-28691 GCA_035248585.1 Thermoanaerobaculia bacterium | reverse complement strand
CGAGGCGCCGCCGCCTCCGCCCCCTCCCCCGCCGCCGCCCCCCGCGCCGCCGCCCGACCAGGACAAGGACGGCGTTCCCGATTTCCGGGACAACTGCGTGAGCACGGCCAACGCGGATCAGCAGGACATCGACCGCGACGGCATCGGCACGGTCTGCGAGACGGAGCCGGAGACTCCTCCGCCGCCGCCACCGCCCGTTCCGCCGCCGTTCAACTACAAGTTCATCGGCATGTTCGGCAATCCGCGCAATCCGATCGCCACCTTCACCCGTGAAGGCGAGATCGTGAACGCGCGCGTCGGCGACGTGATCGAAGGCAAGTTCATTCTGCGCGGGATCGGCATCGAGTCGGCCGAGATCGGCTTCGTCGGATTCCCGCAGGACGTTCGCCAGCGCATCCCGCTCGGGCAGTGACCAATCGCCGCGCCGAGCGTCAGAAAGACGGACACGTGGAATCGCTCCACAGGAAATGAAATGGACCAATTGAAAAAACTCACCGCAGTCCTGGCCATCGCGCTGACGTTCTCCTCGTGCGCGAGCTTCAACGCCTACAAAGAAGCTCGCACCGCGGAACAGAAGAAGGATTGGGATCAGGCCGTGATGCAGTACGAGCGCGCGCTCGAGGTCTCGCCGTCGAACCGCCAGTATCAGATCGGCCTGCAGCGCGCGCGGCTGGAAGCATCGCGCGAGCATTTCGAGAAGGGCAAGACGCTTTTAGGGTCCGCGCGCCAGGCTCGCAACATCGAACAGCTGCGCCTCGCGCAGATGGCTTCGACGGAGCTGCAGCTCACGGTGAAGCTCGATCCGACCAATCAGTACGCGGTCGTGGAGCTGTCGAAGGCATTCGATCTCATCGCCCAGATCCAGCAGGCCCAGAACGAACAGATCTCGATCGACGAAGTGAAGAAGCGCGCGCAGTCGGCGATCTCGAAGGCGCAGCCGCCGCAGCTCAATCCGGCGTCGAACGATCCGATCACGCTGACGTTCTCGCGCGACACGCCGGTCAAGGACATCTACCGCGCCCTCGGCAACGCCTTCGGCATCAACATCCTGTTCGATCAGGCGGTCAAGGACGACCGCATCACCATCGACCTGCACGACGTCACGGCGCAGACCGCGCTCGAGCGCGTCATGCAGGCCGCCAATCATTTCTACAAAGTCCTCGACGAGAAGACGATCATCGTCGTCCCTGACAACCCGCAGGCCCGCCGCGACTACGAAGATCTCGTCATCCAGACCTTCTATCTCTCCAACGGCGACGCCGAGCAGGTGACGAACGTCGTGCGCACGATGATCGAGGCGCGCAACGTCTTCCCGCTGAAAGCGCTCAACGCCATCACCATCCGCGACACCGCGGACAAGGTGCGCATCGCCGAGAAGATCATCCAGGCCAACGACAAGGCCAAGTCCGAAGTCGTCGTCGACGTCGAGCTCGTGCAGCTCGATCTCAACAAAGTCCGCGAGATGGGCTTCGCCATGTCGATCGCGAAATCGTCGCCGCAGCCGTTCGTCACCGGCGCCGACGGCAAGACCGCCAACTTCGTCGGCGGCACGCTCTCCCAGATCAACGATCTCCTCGGCACGATCAGCGACGTCAAGAACAACGTTTCCTTCGCCATCCCCACGGCCACGTACGCGCTCATGAAGTCGGTCGGCAACAGCGAGCTGCTCGCGAATCCCGAGCTGCGCATCTCCGAGGGTGAGAAAGCGACGCTGCACATCGGCAACCGCATCCCCGTTCCCGTCACCACCGTCGCCGGCTATACGCCGGGCGGGCAGACGGGCGGCAATCAGCTCGTCACGCCGTACACGTCGTTCCAGTACCAGGACGTCGGCATCAAGGTCGGCATCGAGCCGCGCGTGCACCACAACCGCGAAGTCACGCTGAAGCTGACGGTCGAAGTCTCGAACCAGGGTCCGGTGGTCTCGTTCGCGGGACAGGATCAGCCGACGTTCGCGACGCGCACGATCGAGTCGACGATCCGTTTGAAAGACGGCGAGACGAACTTCCTGGCGGGCCTCATTCAGTCGACGAAGACCGAGGGCAATGACAAGACTCCATTCCTCGGCGATCTGCCGTTCATCGGACGCTTCTTCACGAAGACGAAGAACACCGAGGACCGCACCGATCTCGTGCTGACGATGACGCCGCACATCATCCGCATCCCCGACATCACCGAGGAAGACCTCGCGCCGATGTGGGTCGGCACCGGCACGAACCTCACGTTCCGCGGAGTCTCGCCGCGCATCGAATCGCAGGGACAGAACGGCGATCCGTTCTCCCAGCGCAACGAGCAGCAGTTCAACGCCAACGCCGCGGGACTGAGACTGGCGGAAGACGGCGAGCCTGGAAACTACGTCCAGCCGGCAACAGCCCCGCCCGCGGGAGGAAACAATCCTCCGATGTACAACCCGCAGGGCACGGGCCCGACGAACGTGTTCCAGCCGAAGACCGAGACCACTCCGCCACCGCCGCCGCCGACCCCGCCGACGAATCCGAATCAGCCGGTGCCCAAAGATCAGGTTCAGCTGAATGAGACGAAGTCCCAGTCGCTCGTGGCCACGTCGGCGAGCATGATCGAGCCCGACACGGCGGCGCTGCGGCTCGCGCCGCGCATCTCGCCGCAGCCGTCGACGATCACGCTCGGCCCCGGCGAGACGAAGGTGTGGAACATCATCGGGATGGATCTCGACGATCTCACCGTGCCGGAGCTTTCGTTCCACTTCAATCCGCGGGCGATGGACGTGACCGACATCTCGTTCGGCCCGGCGCTCGTCATCGAGCCGGCGGCGATGCCGGCGATCGCGATCGATCGCGCGGCCGGCACGATCAAGGTGAAGCCGACGAACAACAAGCCGCTGAAGTTCGTCAGCGGCGGAGTCGTGCTCGCCATTCGCGTGCACGGTGGTCTCAACGGCGAGACGTTTCTCGTGATCGACAGTCCGGATCTCCGCACGGGCGGAGGGCAGGCGGTGGTCGCGGCGGTCACGGGTGGACGCGCGCACGTGGAGTAGGACCATGCAGAGGGCAGAGAGCAGAGGGCAGAGGGCAGAACGCGGGTTCACGATCGCCGAGTTGGTGACCGTGGTCGCGATCATCGCCATTCTCGCGGCCACGGCTCTGCCGGTGGCGCGGTTCAGCCTTCGCCGCCAGAGGGAGATCGAGCTGCGCGAGCGGCTGCGCAAGATCACGTATGCGATCGACCGCTATCACGATCTCCTCGGCATGGCCAACCTGCCGAATGCGACGGTCCGTCCGGCGCAGCAGCAGGCCCTCGGCGCGGACGGCTATCCGAAAGACTTCGACGAGCTGCTCGCCGGCGTGACGATGTCGGACGGCAAGGTCGTGCGTCTCATCCGCGAGCGCGATCTCATCGATCCGATGACCGGACGCAAGGAGTGGATCGTGCAGTCGACGAAGGACGATCCCGAGTCGCCGTCGCAGGACACGTGCGAAGTCGGCGGCTCCTGCCTGGCGGAGAATCTGTACGAAGTGCATTCGACGTCGACCGCGACCGCGCTCGACGGCAAGACGCATTACAACGAATGGTGACCCGATGAAATCGCGTGTTCAAAAAGGCTTTTCGCTGATCGAGCTCCTGGTCGTCGTGACGATCATCGGCATCCTCGCCGGCGTGGCGATGGTGAATGTGCGCTACGCGCAACGGAAGGCCCGCGAAGCGGCGCTGAAGGACAACCTCTTCCAGCTGCGCAAGTGCATCGACAACTTCTACGCCGACAAGCAGCGCTATCCGACCAGTCTCGATGAGCTGGTTCCGTACTACGTGCGCAGAGTCCCGCCCGACCCGATCACCGGCCAGCCCGATTGGGAGCTGGTGATGGACACTCCGGGGGAAAGCTCCGAGGGCGGCACCGAGCCGATCCCCGCCGAAACCGATCCCGAGGCGACCGGCGAGCCGGGAGTCGTGGATGTGAAGAGCAAAGCGCCGGGAGAGACGCTCGATCATGTTCCGTACGTGGATCTCTAGGTGGAGCGGCAGGCTTCAGCCTGCCGATTCGTCCCGGCGGGCTGAAGCCCGCCGCTCCACGGAGGCGGGGTTCACCCTTGCCGCGCTGCTCGTGCTCCTCACGATCATGGCCATGGTGATCGCGTACACGGTGCCGGAGCAGTGGTCGATGATCATGGCCCGCGAGCGCGACCGGCAGACGATCTTCCTGATGAAGCAGTACGCGCGCTCGATCAAGGCGTGGGCGATGAAGAACGGCGGGATGCCGACGAGCCTCGAGCAGATCACCGAGGCCAAGGAGCCGCGCGTCATTCGCGGCGGCGGAAAATGGATCTGCCCGATCACGGGCAAAGAAGACGACTGGATCCTCGTGCCGTTCAACGCCATTCAGAACCCGCCGCAGCCGAACCAGCTGCAGGCGACGCCGAGCAAGTTGATCAAAGAAGCCTCGCCGCGCGAATACGTCGGCCCCTTCATCGGCGTGCGCCCCGCCGCCGCCGGCAAGAGCTTCCTCGAATTCAACGGCGCGACGGACTACAGCGAGTGGGTCTACACCGTGATGGACCTCGAGGTCGACATCGCCGCCGCGAATGCGGCAGACACGGCGAAATGATCTAATCCCGCTTCGCCAATGACCCGCGCGAAGACGAACCTGTTCAAAACCACCTTGCCCTCCGGCCTGACCGTGCTGGTGGAAAGTCTCCCCTACGTCCGATCGGTCGCGCTCGGCTACTACCTGCGCACCGGCTCGGCGGTCGAGTCGGAAGAGCACGGCGGCGCGTCGCACTTTCTCGAGCATCTCGTCTTCAAGGGCACGGAGAAGCGCAGCACGGCCGAGATCGCGCAGGTGATCGACATCCTCGGCGGCGACGTCGATGCGTTCACCGGCAAGGAGTACACGTCGTTCTACGCGCACGTGCTCGACGAGCAGGTGCCGACGGCGCTCGATCTGCTCACCGAGATCCTCACCGCGCCGCGCTTCAGCGAAGAAGACGTGGAGATGGAGCGGGGCGTCATCCTCGAAGAGATCAAGATGGTCGAGGACACGCCGGACGATCTCGTCCACGAGATCTTCGTCACCGCGTTCTGGCCCGATCATCCGCTGGGCCGCCCGATCCTCGGCACCGAGGAGACGATCACGCGATTGCAGCGCGGCAAGATCGTCGAGCACTACGAAGAAACCTTCCAGCCGTCGAACGTCATCTTCGCCGCGTCGGGCAACCTGCAACCGGAGGATGTGCTGCCGTTTCTCGAGCGCCAGTTCGCGCCGGCTTCGCGGCAGCCGTTCCGCCGCGAATGGAGCTCGCCGACGCCGAAGCAGCACGTGATCCTGCGCGAGAAGCGCGAGCTGGAGCAGGTGCATCTCACCCTCGGCTCACGCGGCTTTCCGCAGCAGAAGCAGGAGCGTTACGCGGCGGCGCTGTTCAACGCCATCCTCGGCGGGAGCATGTCGTCGCGCCTCTTCCAGCGCATCCGCGAGCAGGAAGGCCTCGTCTACAACATCGCCTCGTATCACAACGGCTATCTGCACGGCGGATACGAGGCCGTCTACGCCGCGTGCATGCCGAAAAACGTGCGGCGCGTGCTCGACTCCACGCTCGCCGAGATGCGCAAGATCAAGCGCGAAGGTGCGACCGCGCACGAGCTGGCCTCGGCGAAGCTGCACCTGAAAGGATCGATTCTCCTCTCGCTCGAATCGACGATCAGCCGCATGTCCGGCATCGCCCGCCAGGAGTATTACTTCGGCCGCCAGTACACCGCCGACGAGATCATCCAGCACATCGACGCCGTGACGCTCGAGGACATCCAGCGCGTCGCCGAGACGATCGTCGATCCCGCGTCGCTGTCCCTCACGCTGCTCGGCAACGTGAAGGACCCGGGAGTGACGCCGGAGATGCTGAGCGAAGCGGTCGCTTAGTTCGACGCCGTCTGCGTCGAACTCTGCGTGTCCAAAAACTCCACCTGCACGTCCTTCGCGATCCGGTGCGAGACTTCCGCCGCGTCCCAGTTCGCAAGACGCACGCAGCCGTGCGAGGAGGCGTAGCCGATCGAGTCAGGATCCGAGGTTCCGTGGATGCCGAAGTGGGGCTTGCTCAGCGCGATCCACACCACGCCCACCGGTGAATTCGGTCCCGGACTCAGGTTCGCTTCGGGCTCGCTGTCCGGCACTTCGCTGAACAGCGTCGGCTGATAGTGGAAGTGCGGGTCCTGGGTGATGCTCTTCACGTACACGGTCTCATTCGGCGACGGGTCGTACTTCGAGCCGACGGTCGTCGGCGCGTGGAAGATCAGATTGCCCGCGGCATCGAACGCGTTGAATGTGTTGCCGCGCAGGGAGACCACGACCCGCGCGATGTCGGGACGATCCTGCGTCAACGGCTCGCGCACGTTCGGCACCCAGATCTTGTCTCCCGCTTTCAGCTCGGAGAACTTGGCGTCAGGATTGATGCTCTCGAGAAACTCCTGCGTCGTGTGAAAGCGCTCGGCGAGCTTCTCGATCTTCGACTCGTAGCAGAGACAATCGAGGTTCGCCTTCTCGTACATGTCGTCCGGCACGCTGACGAACGGCCCTTTCACATCGTCTTCGCTGAGCGTGCGCGACACGAGCGCCGGCACGCCCCCCGCCGCCTGGGCGAGCGTGCGGAACGTCTGCTCATCCACCGCGCCCGGCTCGGCGGCGTTGATGCCGCGCGCGCGCTGGAACCACCAGAGCGCGATCGCCGAGTTGCGGCCCCACCGCCCGTCGAGCACGCCGACGGAGAAATCGAGCCGGTCGAGGTACACCTGCGTCTTCAGCACCGACGGCCCGTTCACGTCGCCTTTGATCGGCACGGCGACCGGCGCGCTGTTGAGCTGCTCGGCCGTCATCTTCTTCAGCGACTCCTTGCCGTTCGGCACGAACGTGATCTGCACGGCCGGCTGCTGCGGCGGCGCCGTTCCCATCTTCGCGTTCTGAAAGACCCCGACCTTGCGCCATCCCTCGTCGAAGCGCTCTTTCTCCCGCGCCGCCGGATCGTCTTTGTCGCCGAGCGGCACGGCGATGTCGATCGCATCATCGACTTTCGCCGCGACCTCTTTCGCCTTCGTTTTCGCGTTCTCGCCGGCTCGCTTTGCTTCCTGCTTCGTGCACGCGACGGCCGCAGTCAGTGCCATCGCCAAGATCAATGTCCGCGTTTTCATGAGGTTGTCTAAAGCAAGCAGGTTGCCGAGGTACACTTCCGGGGCGCTGGACAGGCACGATTGCCTGTCCTCCACCTACGAAATGATCACGTACCTGAAAGTGCGCAACCTGGCGATCGTGGAGGAGCTTGCCATCGAGCCGGGAAGCGGACTGAACGTGCTCACGGGCGAGACCGGCGCCGGAAAATCGCTGCTGATCGACTCGCTGGAGTTCCTGCGCGGCGCGCGGGGGTCGAGCGAGATGATCCGCGGCGGCACGGACAAGATGACGGCCGAGGCCGTTTTCCACGTGCCGAAGAAAACGGCGCAATTGCTCGAAGAGGCCGGCATCGACTTCGAGACGCCGGGCGAGCTGATCGTCAGGCGCGAGATGGGCGGACGCTCGCGCGTCCTCATCAACGGCTCGCCGCTTTCCGTCCGCGAGCTCGGCGCAGCGATGGATGCATTGCTCGAGATCCACGGCCAGCACGAGTCCCATCAACGCGTCGCCGGACAGACGTACCGCGAGCTCGTCGACGACTACGGCGATCACGAAGAGCCGCTCGATGCGACGCGAACGGCGTACCGCGAGTGGAAAGTCGCCGCCGATCAGTTGCAGGAGATGTCGGAAGCACAGCGCGACCGCGCGTTGCGGCTCGATCTTCTGAAGTATCAGCTCGACGAGATCTCGGCATCGAAGCTCGATCCCGGCGAGGAGGACACGCTGCGCGAGGAAAAGGCGGTGCTCAGCCACGCGGCGGAGATGATCGAGGCGACGTCGGGCGCGTTCCAGCTCGTCGACGACGACGAGAGCTCGTCGATCGCGCAGCTCGGACGCGCGCTGCATCTGTTGCAGCCGCTGTCGAAGCACATCGCGGACGTGCGGCAGATCGTCGACGATCTGCAGGACGCGCTGTATCGCCTGCAGGAAGTGGCGCGCACGCTGGGGCGACTCAGCGAGACGGTGCGCCACGATCCTGCGCGGCTGGAGCAGGTCGAAGATCGCCTCGTCACCATCGAGCGCCTCAAGAAAAAGTACGGCGGGACGATCGAAGCCGTGCTCGAGCACCTCGGCCGGATCCAGGACGAGCACGAGCGCCTCGCCGACTACGAGACCAATCTCGAGAAACTGCAGCAGGCCGAGACGACGCGCCTAGCCGCGTATCGGAAGGCGGCCGAGAAGCTGTCGGCGTCGCGAAAGAAAGCCGCGCGCGCCTTCGAGCAGGCCATTCAGAAAGAATTGAACGACCTGGCGATGGAGCGCACGACGGTGCGCGTAACGGTCGAGCAGGTCGACCGTGGCGGCGAGGACGGCATCGATCGCATCGACATCCTCATCGCCCCCAATCGCGGCGAGGAGCCGAAGCCGATGCAGCGCATCGCGTCGGGGGGCGAGCTGTCGCGCATCCAGCTGGCGATCGCGGCCGCGCTGTTCAAGGCCTCGACCCGCGCCGCGGCGGCGACGCTCGTCTTCGATGAGATCGACGCCGGCATCGGCGGGCGGGTGGCGGAGGTGGTGGGCCGGAAACTGCAGGAGCTGGCGGCGCGGAACCAGGTCGTCTGCGTGACGCACCTGCCGCAGATCGCGAGCTTCGGGACGACGCACTTTTATGTTTGGAAAGAAGACGCGGCCGGACACACGCGCGCGCGCATCCGCCGGCTCGATGCCGCGGAAGAGCGCGTCGGCGAGATCGCGCGGATGCTAGGCGGAGAGAAAGTGTCGGAGTCGGCGTTCGCACACGCGCGGGAGCTGCTCTCGAAGTGACGCGCCGCTGGCACATCGAAGAGGCTCCAACCGCGTTGCAGCTCGCGGAAATCTCGCGCCTGTTGCGGGAAGGCTGCGTCGTTCTCCTGCCCACCGACACGATCTACGGCCTGCACGCCGTCGCCACCGACCCCGAGGCCGTCACCCGCATCGGCGAGATCAAGGGGCGCGAGGAGACGAAGCCGTTCATCGTCCTCGCCTCTTCCGTCGAGCAGTTGCGGGACCTCGGCATTTCCGCCCCTCCCGATCTGCTCGCTACGCTCGACTCCATCTGGCCTGCTCCCCTCACCGCCATCCTTCCGCTCGCCGTACCGATCCCAGCCAGCCGCGGCCTGAAGACGCTGGCCGTCCGCATCCCAGCGCTCGACTGGCTGCGCGACCTCGCCGCGCGCAGCGGGCCGCTCGTCTCGACGAGCGCGAACCGCAGCGGGGAACCGCCCGCGACGACGCCGCAGGCCCTTTCACGGGATTTGCAGGAGCGGCTCGACGCCGTGGTCGACGGAGGCGTTCGCGACGGCGAACCTTCGGCTGTACTAGACCTTACCGGCAATGAGCCGCGGTTCATCCGCGAAGGTCATCAATCGTTTACACAGTTTGTGTGGAAAACGCTGCGGAAAACGCTGTGAAAAACGCGCAGAGCCGCAAAAAATAGCGGGTTTCCCCTCTTTGCACACGACGCTGTGCGAATTGGTTAAGTGGTTGACCTTCCACGCGTTAAGCCGTTTCTAGCCTCAGCCATATGCCATCTTCTCCCGAGAATTTTCTCAGTACCTCCGGCTGGTAAAACCATTACAATCTTATTTGAAATGACCGTCCCTCGCGCAGTCGCGATTTTGCTGTTGTTTACGGCCACTTTACACGCGATCGAACGTCCGTTGACACCGCCGGTCCACGGTCCCGCCGCCGCCCCGCAGTACGACGCCTCGGTGGCGTCGGACGGCGAAAATTACCTCGTCCTCTGGACCGACAAACGGGCGACGCATCCCGAGCTCTGGGGCACGCGCGTCGCCCCTGATGGTCGTGTCCTCGATCCGACCGGCATCTTCCTCCGCAGCGGCGACGTCGTGCAGCCGGCCGTGGTGTGGAGCGGCACGTCCTACGTGATCGTCTGGCGCAACCCGGGGAACCAGCAGACGGAAATCCTGCGCGTCGATCGCGACGGTGCGATCGTCGACGGGCCGCGATCGATCCTCAACGCGTATCCGCATTGGATCGACGTCGCGAGCAACGGCTCCACGCTCGCTCTGGTCTACACGTCCGCGGCCGGAGTCCGTGCGCGAATCCTCACCGCCGATGCAGAGGTGATTCGCGACTTCCCGCTCGTCGAGGAGGTCTCCGCGATGCATCCGCGCGTCACGGCGCGCGGCTCTTCGTTCGCCGCCGTGTGGACCGCGACTACCCCGGGTTCCGAAAGTCAGGCCATCCTCTTCAACGCCGAAGGGACGCTCCAAAGCGAGCCGCGGCGGATTCCCGACGCGATCGGCGTCTCCGAGATCGCCACGGACGGCGAGTCGTTCGTCGTCATCGCGGGCAGCAGCGGATCGCTCCACGCGCGGCGTCTCGGCGCCGATCTCTCCCCCATCGGCCCAGCTGTCCTTCTTCCCGACGCGTTCCGCTTCAACACGTCGCTGCTGTGGCTCGGCACGCACTACGGCGTGATCGGCGATTCGGGCAATGAGATTTTCAGCATCCGCCTCGGCCGCGACGCGCAACTGCTCGACGCGCAGCCGGTCATGATCGAGAGTCCCGCGCAGAGCGGTAGCCAGCCCGCTCCCGCCGCGGCCACGAACGGCACGGACGTGCTGATTGCGTGGAACGGCGCGTTCGTGTTCGACAGCCGCGTGTCGCTGGACACGAGCATCGATGTGTACGCGACGCTGCTCTCCGCGTCGACGCTGAGCCGCGAGACGCGCACGCTGCTGTCCATCAGCGCGACGAGACAAATCCGCCCGTTCCTCGCGGCGAGCTCAACGAACCTGCTCGCGATCTGGAGCGAAGGCACGGGCCTCTACGCCGAGCGTCTGCGCTTCGACGGAACGCCGATCGATGCAACGCCGCTGCGCGTGTTCGATGCGCCGGCGAATCCGGTGGCGGCCTTCAACGGCACCGATTACGTCGTCGCCTGGTACCTCAACGGCACCGTGACGACGCGCCGCATCGCGCGCGACGGCGCGCTACGCGCGGACGGCGGCGGCGAGTTTCGCGTGCCGCTGCGCGATACCGATCTGGCGATGACGAGCAACGGCACGACGACGCTGATGGTGATGGGCGCGCTCGTGAGCCGCCTCGCATCCGACGGCTCGTTCGTCGACGCCGTGCCGCTGCAGCTCACCGACACGCTCCTCGGCGGCATCGCCGCCGCGCCGGACGATCGCGGCGGATTCCTCGTGACCTGGGCCGAGCTCGGGTTCCGCGATCCGTTCTATGACACGCCCATTCCGTTTCGCGTCCGCGCATCGCGCATCCTCCCCTCGTTCACGAACGCCGATCCGAACGGCTTCATCGTCGCCGAAGACGGCGGCGATCCGGCCGTGACGTGGAACGGCCGCGAGTGGGTGATCGTCTGGAGCCGCGGCGGCATCGAAGGCCGCCGCGTTTCGCGCGACGGTGTCTTGCTCGGCAACCCATTCGGCATCGCCGGCAGCGGCTTCCGCCCGAACATCGCCTGGGACGGCGCCCGCTACGCCGTCACGTATGACGCCGCGACCACGCCGTTCGGACGCTTTCTCCTGCACGCAGCCTGGCTGCCGCAGCTCGGTGCGCCGCTCGTGAACGATCGCGTCCTCGGCGAGATCGAATTCGGCGGCCGCATGCGCCTGCCGCTCGCGGCGCTCGGTCCCGGCACCGTCGTCGCCACGTACGCGCGCATCGCCCGCGAGCCGGAGTTCGGCGGCGTCACGCGCGCTTTCGTGAACGTGATGAATCCGCCGGTAACGCGGCGGCGCGTCGTGCGGTGATCAACGCACGAAATGCATCGCCAGCGTCGCCAGGCCGAGGAACGAGAAAAAGCCGCCGACGTCCGTGCAGGTCGTAACGAAGATCGAGGAGGCCACCGCGGGGTCGAAGCCGAGGCGCTGGAGCATCAACGGCACGAAGCCGCCGGCCACGCCGGCGATCACGAGATTCGCGCACATGGCGATGAAGAGAATCGTCGCCAGCACCCAGTCGCCGGTCCAGAAGCCGACGATGAGCAGCGTGAGCAGCCCGTTCGCGGCGCCGTTCAGGAATCCCACCAGCATTTCTTTCCAGATCGGCTTCAATCCGCTATGCCAGTCGATCTCTCCGAGGGCCAGACCGCGCACGAACACCGTGAGCGTCTGCGTGCCGGCGTTGCCGCCCATCCCCGCGACGATCGGCATGAACACGGCCAGCGTGGTCCAGCGCTCGATCGTTCCTTCGAAGAGCCGCACCACCGAGGCGGCGATGAACGCGGTGATGAGATTGATTGCGAGCCACGGAAAACGCGTGCGCCATGAATCGCGCGCGGGCGTCGTCACGCGCTCGGAGATGTCGACGCCGGCGAGGTGCAGCAGGTCTTCTTCCGCCTGCTCCTGAATCACGTCCAGCACGTCGTCGACCGTGACGACGCCGACGAGGCGGTTCTGCGTGTCGACGACCGGAATCGAAAGCAGATCGTATTTCGAGACGAGCTGCGCGACTTCCTCGGGGCTGGAGTCGATCTGCGTCCGCACCACGCTCTGCACCATGATGTCGCGCAGCTTCACCGAGGGATTGGCGAGGATGAGGCTGCGCAGCGACAGCACGCCGACGAGGTGCTGGTCGCTATCGATGCAGTAGACGTAGAAGAACGATTCCTTTCGCGGGTACTGGCGGATGGCCTCGATGGCGTCGGCGACGGTGAGGTCCTCGTCGAGCGCGAGGAGCTCCGTATTCATCAGCGACCCCGCGGTCTCTTCTTCGCCTTCGAGCAGCGACTCGAGCTTCGCGCCCTGCGCTACGCCGAGGATCTCGAGGACGCGCGCGCGCCGCTCTTCGTCGAGCACGTCGAGGAGGTCGGCCGCGTCGTCGGGCGCCGACGAGCTGCAGACGGACGCCAGCGTCGCGTCGTCGAGCGCGTCCAGCAGTTCGTCGAGGTCGGTCTCATCGAGACTGAGCAGCGCCCGCGCCGCTTTCCCCGCTTCGATCAGCAGCGAGAGAATGCGGTTGCGATCCTCTTCGAGCAGCAGCGGCAGCACCGGCGAAATGTCGGCGGCGAGGGTCTTGTCGACGATCTTCCGGAGCTGCGGATACGCGCCGTGCCGCAGCAGCTTCGTCAGCAGCTGCTGATAGTTCCGCGCGGTCGGAGGCGCGGAATGCGGCGTGTTTTGCGGACGCGGTGCCACGGCCGGCATCGTAATAGAATCACGGCACCATGACCACGATTACCGCTCCCGATTCGCAGCGCGCGGCAAAGCCCGAGTCCGCAATGCAGCGCCAGTTCGTGAACTTCATGTTTTTCCGCGTCGATCGCGCATTCCGCGCGCTACCCGCGGATGTGAAAACCGAGGCGAAGCGCGAGCTCGCATCGATCATCGAGCGCTATCACGGGCCGATGATCGTGCTCCCCTACTCGACCCTCGGCCTCAAGGCCGGCGTCGACTTCATGCTCTGGCGCATCGGCTTCGACATCGATCCGTTCCAGAAGATGGCCGCCGACATCAATCAGTCCGTCCTCGGCCGGTACCTCGACGTGCCGCAGTCCTTCCTGGCCATGACCAAACACTCGCAGTACGTCGAAGAGCACGTGCACGAAGGACAGGAAGGGCGCCGCCTGCGCATCGTGCCCGGCAAGCGCCCGTTCCTCTTTGTCTATCCGTTCGTGAAAACGCGCGACTGGTATTTGCTGCCGCAGTCCGAGCGCCAGCGGATCATGAACGAGCACATCGCCATCGGTCACAAGTACCCGCGCGTGAAGATCAACACCACTTACTCGTTCGGCCTCGACGACCAGGACTTCGTCGTCGCCTTCGAATCCGACACCGCCGACGAGTTCCTCGATCTCGTGCAGGAGCTGCGCGAGACCGAGTCCTCGAAGTACACGGTGCGCGACACGCCGATGTTTACTTGCCGGCGGACGACGATGGAAGAGATCCTGGATTCGATTGGCTGAGCGCGGTCATCCCTGACAATCCGCCGAGGCCCATCGTCTCGACGGCGCTCGACGGCACGATCACCATCGAGCCCTTTTCCTTGATCGCCTCGTAGAGCATGTTCATGGCGCGCAGGTGCAGCGCGACGGGGCGGTTCTCGTACTCCTGGCCGGCGGTGACGAAGCGCGAGGCGATTTCCGTTTCGGCCGTGCCGAGGATGATGCGGGCCTGGCGCTCGCGCTCGGCCTGCGCCTGGCGGCTCATTGCGTCTTCGAGCGCCTGCGGGATCTTCACGTCGCGGATCTCGACCGAATGCACGGTGATGCCCCAGGGATTCGTCTTCTCATCGAGAATGCGGCGCAGCTCGACGCCGAGGCGCTCGCGCTCGGTGATCATCGCCGCCAGCTCCGCGCGGCCGATCGCTTCGCGCAGCGCGGTCTGCGCGGAGAGCGCGATCGCGGCGAAGTAGTCGGAGACTTCGAGCACCGACTTCTGCGCGTCCCACACCGTCCAGAACACGATCGCGTCGACGTCGACCGGCACCGTGTCGCGCGTGAGCGCCGACTCCGCGGTGACGTCCGTGACGCGGACGCGCTGGTCGATGAGATGCGAGATCTCGTCGACGATGGGAATGATGAAGAACAGGCCCGGCCCGCGCAGCGACGAGAACTTGCCGAAGCGCAGGACGACCGCCTTCTCCCACTGGTTCGCGACCTTGATGCCGAAGAGCGCCAGCAGCGCGAAGAGCAGCAGCGTGGCCACGGCCCACGGAAGCTGCGCCATGGCCGAGCCGATGGTGGCGGCGATGAGGATGAAGAACGCCGCGAGGCTCACGCTGTTGACGTAGCGCCGCGCGCCGCCGCGGATCTGCATGTCGAGCTGGTTCGTCTCGCTCTTGCTGCGCGACGGCTCTTCGTCTTTCTCTTTCGCCTGGCGGCGTTTTTTCTGGGCACTGATGGGGACGATCATGACGTTCTCCTCCGGGCGCCTTCGGCGCGCTCGACGAGCGCTTCCACGAGCTCCTCGATCGGCACGCCGTGCGCTTCTGCATTGGCGATGAAGCGGTCGAGGAGATCGTTGACGGCCTTACGCTTTTCCCGGGCCCGCCCGCTGCTCGCACGCGCGGCGATGAAGGTCCCGGTACCCTGCTGCGTCTGAACGATTCCTCGGATCTCCATCTCGCGATAGGCCTTTGCCACCGTGTTGAGATTCACGGAAAGGTCGACCGCGAGCTGGCGAACCGTGGGAAGCTGCGCCCCGACTCTCAAGCGTCCGTCGGCCACGGCCAGGAGGACCTGGTCGATGATCTGCCGGTAGAACGGCACGCCGGAGGAAGAGTCGAGCTTGAAGAGGTGAGCCATTGTACTAGTCTAATAGTACAATGCGTCCAGACCACGGGTTTGTCAAGTGGAGCGGCGGGCTTCAGCCCGCCGGCAGGTGAGGTTTCGGCGGGCTGAAGCCCGCCGCTCCACTACTTTTCGTCTTCGCCGCGCTCGCCGCTGACGGCCGGGCGCTCTTCTTCATGCATCCCGCCCTCGTACGTCCCGCCGCCGCTCGTGCCGAACACGCCCCCTTCTCCCTCGGGGACGCCGTAGCGTCCTTCGCCGCTGCGCACGGCTTCGTCGTAACCCTCGTTCGTCGGATCGTCTTTTTCGCGCGGAGGGGTCTTTCCTTCCGCGGTGTAGTCCATGTCGTCGCTTGCCATAATGCGGATTCGAGTGCAAACGCCGCTCCCGGTTGACGCGTACGTCGAAGACCTCGTCGCGCTCGTGCGCGCGGAGAAGCGCGCGGTCGTCCTCGCGCCTCCCGGCGCCGGCAAGACGACGCGCCTTCCCCCCGCGCTCACGCGCCTTGGCCGCACGATCCTGTTGCAGCCGCGACGCGTCGCGGCGCGCGCGCTCGCCCGCCGCATCGCCGTGGAACGCGGCTGGACGTTAGGCGAGGAGATCGGCTGGCAGATCCGCTTCGAGCGCCGTTTCAGCGCGCGCACCTCGCTCCTCGTCGCCACCGAAGGCATCCTCACCGCGCGGCTGCAATCCGATCCGCTGCTCAGCGACTTCGCCGTCGTCGTGCTTGACGAATTTCACGAGCGCAGCATTCACGCCGATCTCGCGCTGGCGCTGGTGAAGCAGGCCGCCGACGCGCGTGGCGATCTCGCCGTCGTCGTGATGTCCGCGACGATGGATCCCGATCCGGTCGCGCGCTTTCTGAATGCGCGCGTGGTCCACATCGAGGCGCGCAATCATCCGATCGACATCCGCTACGCGCCCAGTGTCTCGATGGTGCAGGCCGTGCGAGACACGGCAAGGGATGCGAAGGGACACATCCTCTGCTTTCTCCCCGGCGCGCGCGAGATCGAGACCGCGCGCGTACAGCTCGAAGGAATGAACGCGCTGCCGCTGCACGGCTCACTCGACGTCGACGCGCAGGAGCGCGCGCTCGCGCCGTCCCGTGAGCGAAAGATCATCCTCGCCACGAACGTCGCCGAGACGTCGCTGACGGTCGAAGGCGTGACCGACGTGATCGACTCCGGTCTGCACAAAGTGCTGCGCTTCGATGCGGAGACGGCGGTCGATCATCTCGTCACCGAACAGATCTCGCTCGATTCCGCCGATCAGCGCGCGGGCCGCGCCGGACGCACGGGACCGGGCCGCGCGACGCGGCTTTGGGATCCGCGGATGATGCTTCGCCCGCACCGCGAGCCCGAGGTGCGGCGCGTCGACCTCGCCTCGCCCGTGCTCGACATCCTCGCGTGGGGCGGCGATCCGCTGACGTTCGAATGGTACGAGCGCCCGCCGCAGCATCGCATCGAAGCGGCGATGGAGCTGCTGCGCCGCCTCCGCGCGCTCGAAGACCACCTGCAGCGCGTTCCGCTGCACCCACGCCTCGCGCGCGTGCTGCACGATGCCGGCGAGAACGGCGTGCGCGTCGCTGCGCTGCTCTCCGGGGAGATGCGCAGCAGCGGCGACGCTCTGGCGCTCGCGGATTCCCCGCGCCTCGACGCCGCGGCGCGCGAGCTGTCGCGCTTCGCGAAAGGACGCGGCGACGTGCGCCGCGCGCTCCTCGCCGGCTACCCTGACCGCGTCGCCATGCGCCGCGAGCCCGGCTCGCTGCGCCTTCTCCTCTCCAGCGGCACCGGCGCGACACTGGCCAAAGAGAGCGGCATGTACGGCAGCGACTTCCTCGTCGCGCTCGACATCACCGGTGACCTCGTTCGCATCGCCTCCACGATCGAGCGCGAATGGCTCACGCCGACACACGAAGACGTGATTCACGAATGGACCGGCGAGCGCGTCCGCGCGACGAAACGCGTCTGGTACGACGCGCTGCTGCTGAAAGAGATCAACGTCCCGCCCGACCCGCTCGAAGTGGAACGCCTCACCCCGAAAAAACAGATCGATCCCGAAACGCAACGCCGCCTCGCGTTAGGCGGCCCCGAGCGCCTCGACCTCCCGAGCGGCCGCAGCGCGAAACTCGAATACCGCGAAGACGGCTCGATCTTCGCGTCCGTGAAATTGCAGGAGCTCTTCGGCCTCGCCGAAACCCCGCGCATCGGAAAGATCCCCGTGACATTCGAGCTCCTCGCCCCCAACGGCCGCCCCGTCCAGATCACCCGCGACCTGCGCAGCTTCTGGAACGGCGGCTACCAGCAAGTGCGAAAAGAGCTGCGCGGCAGGTATCCGAGACACCCGTGGCCCGAGGATCCATGGACCGCCACGCCGACGCATCGGACGAAGAGGCGGTGATCTAAACTTCAGAGATGCCGTACACCTACGCCGAGTATCTTGCCTTCGAGGAAAAGAGCGATATTCGGCACGAGTACTCTCAGGGCGAAATCCACCGAATCGCCGAAAGCACGACGGAACACTCCGCGCTTTCTGCCACCGTTCTCTACGTCATTCATAAACAGCTTCCGGCCGGTTGCCGCGGATACACATGCAGTCTGCGGATTCGGATTCCTGCAACGGGCTTATCCACCTATCCGGATGGTGCATTCTCCTGCGCTAAAACGAAACACACTGCGGAAGACCCGGACGCGATCACCAATCCGCTCATCGTGTTCGAAGTGACGGGCGACAACTCCGAGGACTACGATCGCGGCGAGAAGCTACGGCAGTATCAAACCATTCCTGAGCTGAAAGAGATTCTCATCGTTTCTCACCGCGAACCGCGCGTCTCGATTCATCGCCGCATGGATCAGCACCGCTGGACATCCCTTGAAGCAATTGCCGGTGAGTCGGTGAAGCTCGAGTCAATCGGTGGTGTCTTTCAGGTCGACGATCTTTATCGCGACTAAAATGCCCCCTCATGTCACGAATCCTTCTCGCCACCGCCCTGGCCGCCGCCGTGTCCGTGCCGGCATTCGCCCAGCCCATGCAGGACTCGATGCAGAAACTCGAGACGGAGCTCGTCGCGAAGTACGGCGAAGCGCAGCGCGCGCGGTTGCGGCGCGGGATGAAGCAGGTCGCGCAGTTCTGGCGGGCGGAGGATGGGGATGCGGCGGCGTTCGAGGAGCTGGTGCGGACGAACTTTGCCGGCGATCAGGCGGCGCTCGATGCGCTCTTCAACCGCATGCAGTTCGTGCTCGAGTCGCTCTACGGGCACATGAGCGAGATTGCGCGGGACATGCGCTGGCAGTCGGACCTCGACATCGGTCCGATCCAGCCGTTCGACGAGGTCCTGGCCGGCTACGATCCGTCCGCGCACCTCAATGACGACTTCTTCGCCAACAAGCTCGCCTTCGTCGTCCTGCTCAACTTCCCCATCACGTCCTTGCAGGAGCGGCTGACCGAGGGAGAGAAATGGACGCGGCGGCAGTGGGCCGAGGCCGCGCTGGCGCTCCAGTTCTCGAAGCGCATCCCCTCCGATGTGAACCAGGAGATCGCGAAGGCCTCCGCCGATTCTTCGCAGTACGTCGCCACGTACAACATCTGGATGCATCACGTCGTCGACGGCAAGGGCAACCGTCTCTTCCCCGAGAAGATGCGCCTCCTCGAGCACTGGAACCTGCGCGATGAGATCAAGGCGAACTACTCCGACGCGAGGAACGGGATCGCGAAGCAGCGCCTCGTGCAGCAGGTGATGGAGCGCATCGTCGATCAGACCATCCCCGAAGCCGTCGTCGACAACCCGCACGTCGACTGGAATCCGCAGACGAATGACGTGAAGGCGTCGGCGGTGAAGGACTACGAAGACGGCGAAGGCCGTCCGGCGCCGGTCACGAACAAGCGCGAGCCGGACACGCGCTACGCGCAAATTCAGAAGACGTTCAAGGCGTCGAAGCTCGTCGATCCGTACTCGCCCACCGCGCCGACGCACATCCAGCGCAGCTTCGAGGAAGGGCGGCAGATGCTGGAGTCGCGCGTGAAGGCGATGCTCGAGGAGGTCGTCTCCTCGCCGCTGGTGCCGCGCGTGGCGAAGCTGATCGAGAAGCGCCTCGGCCGTCCGCTCGAGCCGTTCGACGTCTGGTACAACGGCTTCCGCTCCAGCGGCAAGTATTCGAGCGACGAGCTCGACGCCCTCGCGCGCAAAAAATATCCGACCGCCGAGGCGTACAAGAACGACATGGTCAATCTCTTCGTGAAGCTCGGCTTCACGAAGGAGAAGGCGGAGTATCTCGCCGCGAACATCGACGTCGATCCGGCGCGCGGCTCCGGCCACGCGTTAGGCGCGGCACGGCGCGGCGACAAGGCCCGGCTGCGCACGCGCGTCGGCGCGCAGGGCATGGACTACAAGGGCTACAACATCGCCGTCCACGAGATGGGCCACAACGTCGAGCAGACGTTTTCGCTCAAGAACATCGACTACTACACGCTGCAGGGCGTGCCGAACACCGCGTTTACTGAGGCACTCGCCTTTGTGTTCCAGGCGAAAGACCTCGAGCTCCTGGGACTGGCCAGTCCGAGCGCCGAGTCGCGCGCGCTGCAGACGCTCAACGACTTCTGGGGCACGTACGAGATCGCCGGCGTCGCGCTCACGGAGATGGCGATGTGGCACTGGATGTACGACCATCCCAACGCCACTCCCGAAGAGCTCAAGAACGCGACCGTGCAGATCGCGAAGGACACCTGGAACAAGTACTACGCGCCGGTCTTCAAGAAGAAGGACGTCGTCCTCCTCGGCGTGTACGCGCACATGGTCAACAACTTCCTCTATCTGCCGAACTATCCGATCGGGCACCTCATCGCCTTTCAGATCGAGGAACAGATGGAGAAGGCCGGCAACCTCGGCGCCGAGTTCGAGCGGATGGCAAAGTACGGCAGCCTCCCGCCGGACATGTGGATGAAGAACGCGACCGGCGCGCCGGTGGGAGCGTCCGCGCTGCTGCACGCGACGGAGAAGGCGCTGGAGGTTGTGAAGTAAAGCCGCAGGCGCTGCTGGCAAATTAGTTGCTCACGTTGCTTCAGCGTGTGGAAGAACAACAGCCTCACGATTGTCCTTTGCATCCTCTTTCTGCTCTGCCTGTTAGGCCACGCGATCTCCGGCTGGAAGACCTATAACGACGAGCAGGAGCAGCACGGCCAGCCGTCCGTCACGCTGACGCAGTTTCTGACCACGAACGAATTCGGCGAGACGATCTTCGAGAACTGGGAGAGCGAGTTCCTGCAGATGGCGTTCTACGTCGTCCTGACGGTCTTCCTCTATCAGAAGGGCTCGTCCGAATCGAAGAAACACGACGGCACGGACGAGGTGGAGGAAGATCCCGAGAAGCATCGCAATGATCCCGACGCGCCGGGCCCGGTGAAGAAAGGCGGATGGCGCCTCGCGCTCTACAAGAACTCGCTGAGCATCGCCTTCGCGGTGCTGTTTCTCATCTCGTTCGTCGGCCACGCCGCGGCCGGCGCGCGCAAGTACAACGACGAGGAGCGCGAGCACGGAAAACAGGAGCAGGTGACGGCGATCGGATACATGGGGAAGCCGCAGTTCTGGTACGAGTCGTTCCAGAACTGGCAGAGCGAATTCCTCGCGGTGCTGGCGATCGTCGTGCTGTCGATCCGATTGCGGCAGTGGGGATCACCGGAATCGAAGCCGGTGCATGCGCCGCATGACGATACGGGAAGCGGATAATGGAGCGGTGGGCTTCAGCCCACCGGAAAAGAACGGCGGGCTGAAGCCCGCCGCTCCACGGGTGTCGCTTATTTGGCCGCTTTCTTGCCGACTTCGAGGTCGATGGCGACCTTGACGTCGTCGCCGAGGAGCACGCCGCCCTCGTCGAGGTTGCGGTTCCAGACGATGCCGTAGTCCTTGCGGTTGACCGTCGTCTCGATCGAGAAGCCGGCCTTGTCATTGCCGCGCGGATCCTTGCCGAAGCCGAGGAACTCGACCGGCAGCGTGACCTGCTTCGTCACGCCGTGGATCGTCAGGTTGCCCGTCACGTCGAACGAATTCTTCGACTTCGCCTTCACCGACGTGCTCTTGAACGAGAGCGTCGGAAACTTCGCCACGTCGAAGAAATCGGGGCTCTTGAGATGGTTGTCGCGGTTGTCGTTGCCGGTGTTGATGCTCGCCGCCTGAATCGTGAACTCCACCGACGAGTTCGCGGGATTGGCGCGGTCGAGCTGGATGTCGGCGTCGAAGTCCTTGAACGAGCCGGTCACGTTCGCCATCAGGTGGCGGACCTTGAACGTCGCGTTGGAGTGCGACTTGTCGATGCTCCAGGCCTCCTTCGACGCGGCCGGAGCCTGCGCGAACATCGGAGTGGCGACGAGAGCGGTGATGAGCAGAGAGCGAATCAGTTTCACAAATCCTCCTGGAGTGCTGCGTTTAAACCTGTTCGAGCTTTGTCGAGCAACGTGAGGAGCTGCTCGAGTTGTTTGGACGAGAGTGTCTGGAGCGCCGCCATCTCCCGATCGCGGAGCGGCGCGTCGATGCCGTTCAAAAGCGTGAGACCGCGCTCGGTGATGCAGCAGAACACCTGGCGGCGATCGGTCTTGCAGCGCTTGCGGATGACGAGCTTCTTCGATTCCAGGCGATCGATGAGGCGGGTGATGCCGGGCGTCTCTTCCACCATCCGCTCGACGATGTCGAGCGTCGGCAGACCCGCGTCGCCCGCGCCGCGCAGAATGCGCAGCACGTTGTACTGCTGCAGCGTCACGCCGTGCGGCTCGACCACCGCCGTCACCGAGCGGCGCACGAGATCGGCCGTGTGCAGAAGCGCAACCGCGGCTTCTTGCGAGGGGCCGGAGAAGGGCCTCGTCTGTTTGAGGTCGTCTTGAAGGGTCATCACGGAGCGGTGGTGGTACCGTACCGCTCAATAGTTGACGCGTCAACTATATTCCCGTGACGAATCGACAAACTCCTCGGCAGGCGCACGCGGAACGTCGCCCCGCGCCCGATTCCGCTGCTCTCCGCCGACACCGTTCCGCCGTGCAGCTCGACGAGATGGCGCACGATCGCCAGACCGAGGCCGAGGCCCGTGTAGGCGCGCGTCGCGGAACTGTCGGCCTGGCGGAAACGCTCGAAGAGATGCGGCATGAACGCCGGCGCGATGCCCTGCCCGGTGTCGCGCACTTCGATCACCGCGTCGCGCCCCTCCTCGCGCAGCACGACATACACCTTGCCGCCCGGCGGCGTGAACTTCACGCCGTTGGAGATCAGATTCCAGACCACCTGCTGCAGCCGGTGCGGATCGCCGTGGACGCGGATTTCGTCCGCGAGCTCGGTGTGCAGCGCCACGCCCTTCGCATCCGCGGCACCGCGTACCGTCTCCATCGCCGCCTCGATCACCGGCTTCAGCTCCACCGCCTTGCGCTCGATGTTCATCTTGCCCGCGGTGATGCGCGAGACGTCGAGCAGATCGTCGATCAGCTGCGCCTGCACCTTCGCGCTCTTGCCGATGGCCTCGATGCCGCTGCGCGTCGTCTCCGGCTCGATGTCGGTGTCGCGAAGCATCTGCGCCCAGCCCATGATCGACGTCATCGGCGTCCGCAGCTCGTGCGACAGCGTGGCCAGGAATTCGTCTTTCGCCCGGTTCGCGCGCTGCAGCTCCGCCTCCGATTCGCGCAGCCGCTCGGCCGTCTGCTCGGCGGCCGCGCGCGCATGGAGCTGCGTGCGGATCAGCAGGAAGAGGAGCACGGAGATGGCGATGCCGCCGAGGAGCGTGCCGATCGTCAGCAGTTCCACGCCGCCGCCGGCGTGGCGGTACGAGACCCACTCGATGGTCCACGTGCGTCCCGCCACGCGCAGCTGATCTCTCACCGTGTATCGCGCGTCGTCGGGCAGTCCGGGCGTGCGATAGAGAAAGCCGCCGGCGTCGCGGATCTCGAAGCCGAGCTCCGGCCGCTGCTGCGACGGAAAGAGTCCTTCGAACACGTCGGCCGCGCGGAACGGCGCGTAGATGAAACCGACCAGCGCGGCGCGGCGCTCGGCGCGCGTCGCCGGCGTCGGGCCGGTCGAATAGAGCGGCGTGTAGATCAGGAATCCCGCCTCGCGGGTCGGATCGCTCTCGTGCACGAGGCGCACGCGTCCGGTCGCGAACGCCCGGCCGGTGTCGCGGGCCCGCTCCATCGCCGCCAGGCGCGCCGGGCTTGTCATCATGTCGTAGCCGAGGATGCGGATGTTGTCGCGGTCGAACGGCTCGAGGAACACGACCGGCTGATATTCGGCGCGGTCGACGAACGGCCAGACGTAAAACCGCGGCGCGCTCTCGCGGCGCATTTCGTTCACCAGCAGCGGGAGCTCTTCGCGCGGAACGCGCAGCGAGAAGCCGATGCCCTGGATGCCGGGATAGCGGTGCCGCAGGTTGAGACCACGGATGTACGAGCGCAGCTCGTTGCGCGAGATCGCGGGATTGGAGACCGCGAGGCCGCGCGTGGCGATGACGACGTTGACGTAGGACTCGATGCGCGCGTCAATCGCGTCGCGCGTCGTCTGCACGGCGTTGTCGAAGCGCGCGCGGTCCGCGGCGCTGCTGGTCGACCAGATGTAGTAGGTCACGAGCAGCGTCAGCGCGAGAAACGCCGTCAGGACGAGCCAGGCCAGCGCCCGGTCGCCGCGCGTGGGAAGCGGGGTCACGCATTGGCGCTATGCAAAAGAGCGCGCAGCCCCGATTCCGGCCAGCCGCCCGCTCGCCCACGCCCATTGAAAGTTATATCCGCCGATGCGCCCGTCGACGTCGAGGATCTCTCCGCAGAGATAGAGCCCGCTGCACTTGCGCGATTCCATCGTCGCGAGATCGACCTCGCTGAGCGGCACGCCGCCCGCCGTGACCTCGGCGTAATCAAACCCGCGATCGCGCACGACCGGAATCGGCTGCTCGATGAGCGCGCGAACGATGCTCCGTCGCTCCTCTTTCGTGATCGTGCGCCGCTCACCGCTCCACAGAACGTTCAGGATCCGCTCCGGCAGCCGCCCGCGAAGCACGCGGCGCCCCTCGGCGACGATCGCGCGGTCGAGCGAGTCAAACGTCTCCCCGGGGAGAAAGTTCGCGACGAGCGTCGCGCCCGGATTGGCGATCCAATGGCGCGAGATGTCGAGCGCCACCGGGCCGCTGATGCCGAAGTGCGTACAGAGCATCGAGCCGCGCTGCCGCGCGATCACTTTGCCTTTCTCGACCGACAGCTCGACCTCGGCGCTCGTGCCGCTGAGCGTCGTGATCCAGTGCCCTGCTTCGACGATCAGCGGCACGAGCGCGGGAAAGACGGGCGTGACGGTGTGGCCGAGGTCGCGCGCGATCGCGTAGCCGTGCCCATCGCTGCCGGTCTTCGGCACGCTGCGGCCGCCGGTGGCGAGGATGATGCGGGTGGCTTTGATGTTGCCGTCGATGAGAAACCCGCGCTCGATTGACTCCACCCGCCGGCCCGCCAAAATCTCCGGCATCTCCCCCAACAACGCCTCCACCACCGTCCGCGCGCGATCCGTCACCGGAAACAACTTCCCCGTCTCTTCGCGCTTCAGCTTCACGCCCATCGACTCGAACCACGCCACCGTCTCTTCGACCGTGAACGTGCGCAGCACCTTCGCGATGGCGTTGCGATTCCCGTTGAAATCGTCCGGCGTCACGACGTCGTGCGTGACGTTGCACCGCCCGCCGCCGGAGATCAGAATCTTCGCGCCGATTCTCGGCGCGCCGTCGATGGCAACGATCCGCGCGTCCGGCGCGGCACGCTTCGCGAAGATCGCCGCCGTCAGTCCCGCCGCGCCCGCGCCAATGATTGCGATTTCGTATTCCAGCTGTCACACCTCTGAGACGTTGAGACTTTAGGACTCTGAGACTATCCTCCCGCCCCATGCGTCGTCTCCTTGCATTTCTCCTGCTCCTGCTCGCAACGGCGAGTGCCTACGCCAAAACCGCCGCCGAGATTCAGCTCGCGCTGCGCAAGCTGAACGTCCTCGGCAGCGCGCTCTACGTCGCCGCGCATCCCGACGACGAAAACACGGCCATGCTGGCGTGGCTGGCGAACGACCGCCTCTACCGCACCGGCTACCTCGCCGTCACGCGCGGCGACGGCGGACAGAATCTCATCGGCGACGAAAAGGGCGAGCTCCTCGGCGTGATCCGCACCCAGGAACTGCTCGCCGCGCGGCGCATCGATCACGCCGAACAGATGTTCACGCGCGCCGTCGACTTCGGCTTCTCGAAGAATCCGGCCGAGACGATGGCCATCTGGGGACACGACGCGATCCTCGGCGACGTCGTCTGGGCCATCCGCAAGTTCCAGCCCGACGTGATCATCACCCGCTTCCCGACCACAGGCGAAGGCGGACATGGACATCACACCGCATCGGCGATCCTCGCCGAGGAAGCGTTTGCCGCCGCGGCGGACCCGACGAAATATCCCGAGCAGCTAAAGTACGTCAGCGTCTGGGCGCCGAAGCGGATTTTCTGGAATCGCTTCTCGTTCGGACGCCCGATCGATCCGAACGATCCCGCGGTCGCGAATTCGCTGCGCGTCGACCTCGGCACCTACAATCCGCAGCTCGGCCGCGCGTACACGGAGATCGCCGCCGAGAGCCGCAGCCAGCACAAGAGCCAGGGCTTCGGCTCCGCCGAGCGCCGCGGCACGATCCTCAATTACTACGATCTCCGTGGAGGGGCGGGCTTCAGCCCGCCCAATGCTGACGGCGGGCTGAAGCCCGCCGCTCCACCGAAAGATCTCTTCGACGGCATCGACACGACCTGGTCGCGCTATCCCGGCGGCGACGCCGTCGGCGCGATCCTCAAGCAGGCCGCGGATTCGTTTGATCCCGACAAACCCTCGGCGTCCGTGCCGCTGTTGCTGCAAGGGCTCGATGCACTCTCGCGTCTCGCCGCATCGCCGTCGTCGGATCCGAAAGACTATCCGCTGTTCGCGGTCAAACGGCGCGAGCTGCTCGAGGCCATCCGCGACTGCGCCGGCATCGCCATCGACATCGCCGCCGCCGACTCCGCGGTCGTTCCCGGCGGCGAGATTCCGGTCAGCGTCACGGTCGTCAATCGCTCCGACTATCCGTTCCGCCTCGCGGTCGTCGGCTCACCGTACGCGAATCCGAGCAAGGCGCCCGGCACTCCGCTCGAGAACAACAAGCCGGTGAAGACGGATCTCGTGATGAAGATCCCGGCGACCGCCGACTACTCGCAACCGTACTGGCTGCAGCGTCCGCCGACGAAAGGCCTGTACACCGTCGACGACCCCACGATGATCGGCCGCCCCGACAACAAGATCGCGGTGCCGGTGGTCGTGACGCTCGACGACGCACAGCAGCACAGCCTCGTCTACGAACTGCCGGCCACGTATCGCTGGACCGATCCGGTCGCGGGCGAGCAGACGCGCAACGTCGACGTCGTGCCGGAGATCGCGGCGAACCTCGGCTCGGGCGTGTATGTGTTCCCCGAGGCCAAGCCGAAACAGGTCACGGTGTGGATGAGGAGCTTCGGCGAGACCACGGCCAGCGTGCGGCTGCTCGTGCCGTACGCGTGGAACGTGCGGCCGATCTCGACGTCGGTGAAATTCGCGGGCAAGGGCGACGAGCAGCGCGTGACGTTCACCGTCACGCCGCCGGCGAAGGAAACGGTCGACAACATGCTCGCGGAGATCGAGCTGAAGAGCGGCAAGAGGATCTCGCTCGGGCTCACGAACATCGAGTATCCGCACATCCCCGCGCAGCGCGTGTTCGGCGACGCCGGCGCGAAGCTCGTGCGCGCGGACATCAAGAAAACCGGCAACCGCCTCGGCTACATCATGGGATCGGGCGACGACGTCCCGAACATCCTCCGGCAGGTCGGCTACGAGGTCAACTTGTTGACCGACGCCGATCTCGACCGCGGCGACTTCGCGCAGTACGACGCCATCGTCACCGGCGTGCGCGCCTACAACACGCGCAAGCGCCTCCGCCTCGCGCACGAGAAACTGATGCAGTACGTCGAAAAAGGCGGGACGATGGTCGTGCAGTACAACACCCTCGACGACCTCGCCGTCGCCGCGCCGGGACCCTATCCGTTCAAGCTCTCGCGCGACCGCGTCACGGTCGAAGAAGCGCCGGTGAAGTTCCTCGATCCCGCGCATTCGCTGCTGGCGACTCCCAACAAAATCACCAGCACCGACTTCAACGGCTGGGTCCAGGAGCGCGGCCTCTACTTCGCCAGCGAATGGGACCCGAAATACACGACGATCTTTTCTTCGAACGACCCCGGCGAGCCCGAGAAAGCGGGCGGCGAGCTGTACGCGCGCCACGGCAAGGGCGTGTTCGTCTACACGAGCTACGCGTGGTGGCGGCAGCTGCCCGCGGGCGTGCCGGGGGCGATCAAGGCGTTCGTGAACATGGTGTCGGCGAGGTGACGGAGCCGAACTGGCCTCGCCTTTACTCCGCCGTGCTGGCGTTTCTGGCGTTCGAGATCCTGCTCTTTTACATCTTCACCCGCGCGTTCGCATGAGACTGATCGACTGGATCGTCCTGAGCTCCACGCTCCTCGCGATCGTCGCCTATGGAGTGTGGAAAGGACGCCGGCAGCGGCGGCTCGAACAGTACCTGCTCGCCGACCGCCAGCTGCAGTGGTACACGGTCGCGCTCTCGGTGATGGCCACGCAGGCCAGCGCGATCACGTTCCTCTCCACTCCCGGTCAGGCGTACACGGACGGCATGCGCTTCGTGCAGTTCTACCTCGGCCTGCCGATCGCGATGGTCATCCTTTCCATCACCGCCGTCCCGATCTATCACCGCCTCAAAGTCTTCACCGCGTACGAATATCTCGAGACGCGCTTCGGCCTGCCGACGCGCGTGCTGACGACGATCATCTTTCTCATCCAGCGCGGCCTCGGCACCGCGCTCACGCTCTACGCGCCCGCGGTCATCGTCTCGCTCGTCCTCGGCTGGAACCTGCAGCTGACGACGCTCGCCATCGGCGTGCTCGTCATCATCTACACCACCAGCGGCGGAACGAAGGCTGTCAGCTGGACGCAAACGCATCAGCTGCTGATCGCCCTCGGCGGCATGGCCGTCGCGCTGATCGTCGCCTTGCGCTCGCTGCCGGAGAACGTCGGCTTCGTCGATGCGGTGCGCGTCGCCGGCCGCATGGGCCGCATCAACGTCATCGACTTCAGCTTCGACGTCACGACGCCGTACAACTTCTGGAGCGGCCTTTTCGGCGGACTGATGGTCGCGCTGGCCTACTTCGGAACGGACCAGTCGCAGGTGCAGCGCTACCTCACCGGCGAGACCGTCACGCAGAGCCGCCTCGGGCTGCTCTTCAACGGCCTCGTCAAAGTGCCGATGCAGTTCTTCATCCTCTTCGT
>DATFHJ010000102.1:0-19662 GCA_035248585.1 Thermoanaerobaculia bacterium | reverse complement strand
CAGCCAGGCGTCGAGCAGGCCGTCTTCGAGCATGCCGTGCAGCGCGAAGACATCGCGGAACGGCACCTTGCCGCGGAGGTAATCGGACGCGGGGCCGATGGCCTCGCCGCGGTGGAAGAGATCGACCCACTGCGAGAGCTGCGCGGTGGAGAGATAGCTGACCAAGTAGATCAGGATCGGGAAGACAAGATAGGCGGCGAGGTTCCAGGCGGCGCGTGGAGAGAGCGGGTTTCTGATGGCTAGGACCAATAGGACAATCAGGACGAGTAGGACCGCGGTGATGGCGCGGGCTTCGACGAGCGGCATGCGCACGGCGGCGATGAACGGCAGCGCGATCAGCGGCAGCGCGGCGATGGTGATGCGCGGGAAGACATCGTCCGTGCCGAAGAGCAGGTGCGCGAGCCGCGAGATGAGAATCGCCGCGGCCCAGAACAGCGTGAGAAACAATCCGACGAAGACGACCTCGAGAAACAGCGTCGGGATGTGCGCGATGCGACGCGAGAGCACCACGTAGCGGAACAAAATCCACGACAGTCCCTCGGCGAGCAGCAGCGCGTGATACGGATGCAGCTCGCGGCGGAACATCTCCCGCAGCCAGCGGCGCGTCTGCCAGACGTTGAATGCGCGCGGGAGGCCGAGCGACAGCGCGATCGGGATGCCGAGGATCCAGCCGACTTTGCCGGTCGTCAGGTAGAAGAGCGGCGAGAAAAAGTAGGGGATGGTGAAGAGGAACGGATGCGCGCCGGTGCTGCGCGCGAAGATGCCGCGCAGCCAGATCGTCAGCGGCGGAACCATCAGGAAAAAGATCGCGGCGGTGAGGTAATCGCGCAGTTTCGAGTAGCGGAGGATCGTCACCAGCCCGTTCGCAACCGGCTCCGTCGGCGGGAGGTTGCGCAGCAGCATCGTGAGCGTCAGAAAGATGCCGCAGGCGAAGGCGAACGCCGCGATCCAGACGAAGGCGGAAACGATCCGTTTGTGGAGCGTCAAACGCTCGCGAGTGTACTCGACGAGACCACCGCGTCATGCAGCGCCTGGATGGTCGCATTCGACGCCACCACGTCCGGCTCCTTGCCGTACTTTCGGATCGCTTCGCTCGTCGTCGCGCCGATCGACGCGAGGATCGCACGTTTCATCACCCGGCTGCGCTCGTCCGGCGTCAGCTTCGCGAAGAAGTGGTCGACCGTCGACGCGCTGGTGAACGTGACGACGTCGATCGCGTCGCTCGCGATCAACGAGCGCAGCTCGTCGAGATCGTAGTCGGCGGCGATCGTGCGGTAGGCGACCCCTAGATCGACAGCACTGCCGCGGCGGCGCAGCTCGTCGATCAGCTCTTCGCGTCCCTCGGCCGCGCGGATGACCGCGAAGCGATCGGCCCGCGGCAGCAGCGGCAGCAGATCCGTGGAGATGAAGCGCTCCGGCACGAGCTCGGGCTGGATGCCGCGCTCGCGCAACGCATCGGCGGTCGCCTTCCCAACGGCCGCGACCTTCGTTCCGCCGATGGAACGAACATCGCGAACGCGCTCGAACCATGCGCGAACGCCGTTCACCGAGGTGAAGATGAGCCAGTCATACTTTGACGCGATCACGCGATCCAGCGAATCGAACGACTCCGGCGGCGCGATCTCGATCGTCGGAAACTGCAGCACCTGCGCGCCCGAGTCTTCGAGCATCCGCTTCAGCTCCGACGCCTGTTCGCGCGCGCGTGTCACGACGACGCGCTTTCCATAGAGCGGTTTTCCTTCGAACCAATGGATGGTCTCGTGCAGCTTGACGACGTCACCCACCACGATGAGCGCCGGCGTCTCCAGCTTCGCCTCGGCGACGAGCGCTTCGATGTTGCGCAGCGTGCCGGCGACCGTGCGCTGCTCGAACGTCGTCGCCTTCGAGATCACGGCGATGCCGCGGTCGCCGCTCATGCCGTGCGTGAGCAGCTTGTGCACGATCATCGGCAGGTTGGCGAAGCCCATCATGAAGACGATCGTGCCGTCGAGTTGCGCGAGTGCGCCCCACTTGATGCCGGTCGAGCCTTCCGATTCGTGCGCGGTGACGAGTGTGACCGAGGTCGCGTGCGCGCGATGCGTCACCGGAATGCCGGCGTATGCCGGCCCGGCGATCGCGGACGAAATGCCGGGCACGATCTCCACCGGCACGCCCGCGGCGATCAGCTCCTCCGCCTCTTCGCCGCCGCGTCCGAACACGAACGGATCGCCGCCTTTGAGGCGCACGACCGTCTTGCCCGCCTTCGCCTCGTCGATCAGCAGCTGATTGATCTGCTCCTGCGGCAACGCGTGCGCGGAGGCGCGCTTGCCGACATAGACCACCTGCGCCGATTTCGGGATGCGCGCGGCGATTTCCTTCGACACGAGCGCGTCGAGCGCGACGAGATCGGCGCGCTCCAGCAGCTCCGCCGCGCGCAGCGTGAGCAGGCGCGGATCGCCGGGACCGGCGCCTACGAGATAGACCTTGCCTGGCATTCCAGCTCCTCGTACACGGCGTCGATCACTCTTTGAGTATCACGGCCCCGTTGCAGCGAACGCACGCCGTGGAAAAACGCGCGGATCGTGATTTCGTCAGCGATGGTCGCGTGCACCGCCACCTCTGAATAGCAATCCAACCGCTCGCCGTACTTTTGCAGCACGCCGCGCTCGCACAATGCCGCCGTTTCGCTCGGCGCGTGATTGATGGAGCGGACGATGGCGGAGTTGCCGCGCAGCACTTCGACCGCGACGATGCCCTGCCCCGATGCGGGGAGCATCTCGTCGATGGAAAAGTACGACGTGATCTCGTTTGCGCGGCCGAGGCGGGTGAGGCCGGCGCTGGCGAGCACGATGCCGGCGTACTGGCCGGCGCGCGCTTTGTTGATACGCGTGTCGACGTTGCCGCGGATGTCCTCGATCTGGAACTGCGGATAGAGCGCGGCGAGTTGCGCGCGGCGGCGCGGCGCGCTCGTGCCGATCACCGAACCGGCCGGCATTGCGGCGATCGCCGTTCCGTCCGGATGCACCCACGCATCGCGCGGGTCGGCGCGCTCGAGAAACGCGGCCAGCTCGAACTGCTCGGGGATGATCGACGGCACATCCTTCAGGCTGTGCACGGCGACGTCGATCTCGTTTCGTTCGAGCGCTTCCTCCAGCTCCTTGATGAACAGTCCCTTGCCGCCGATCGACGCCAGCGACACGTCGTGCCTCTTGTCGCCGGTTGTTTTGATGATCACGATCTCCGACTCGCACGGCAGCAGCCGCGCGACCTCGTTCGCCTGCCAGAGCGCGAGCGCGCTGCCGCGGGTTCCGATGCGGATCTTCATCGCAGGCCGAAAATCTTCCGGATCGTGCGCCGGAGCGACTCGCGCTCCTGCGGCTCATCGGACGCGTCCTTCAGTTGCAGGATCGGGTAGTGGAGGATCTTGTTCGCGAACTGCGTGAACGACGTCTCGATGGTCTGCCGCTGCTCGGGCGTCATCGGCCCGAACTTGCGCACGCACTGCTCGATCGCTTCGTTGCGCAGCGTCTCCAGGCGTTGTTGCAGCTCGAGGATCGTCGGCACCGCGTCCTGGGCCACGAGGCGCTTGCGGAACGCCTCCACCTCGCGGCCGACGATCTGCTCCGCGTCGCGCGCCTTCTCGTGGCGCAGCTCGAGATTCGCGTCCGCGACCTGCTGCAGATCGTCGACGTTGTAGAGATACGCGCCGTCGATCTGCCCGACCGCCGGATGAATGTTGCGCGGCACGGCCAGGTCGATGAGGAAGAGATTGCGGCGCTTGCGCGAGTCGAGCGCGCGCTCGACCTGGTGCGGCTCGATGAGGAAATGCGGCGCGGCGGTGGAGGCGATGACGATGTCGCACTGCGAGAGCTGTTCGTCGATGCGATCGAACTGCAGCGCCGCGCCGTCGAAGCGCTGCGCCAGCTCGGCCGCGCGCTCGTACGAGCGGTTGGCCACGAAGACCTGCTTCACCTGCTGCTGGTGCAGGTGCTCCGCCGTCAGCTCGCCCATGTCGCCCGCGCCGAGAAGCAGCACCTGGAGACCGCGCAGATTGCCGAAGATCTTCTTCGCCAGCTCGACCGCCGCGTACGGAACGGAGACCGCGTGCTCGCCGATCCCGGTATCGGTGCGCACCCGCTTCGCCACGCGCAGCGTCTGTTCATAGAGCTGCGTCAGCAGCGAGTCGAGCGTGCCGAGATCGTGCGCCGTGAGGAACGCCTTCTTCACCTGCCCGCCAATCTGCGGCTCCCCGACGATCATCGAGTCGAGCCCCGCGCACACGCGGAACAGATGCTTCACCACATCGCCGTGGCGAAGGATGTAGAGATGCTTTTCGAGCTCCACCCGCCGCGTCGCCGCGATCGACGCCAGCCAGTCCACCACCATCTCGATCGAATCCTCATCGCGCGTGGAGATGATCGCCTCCACGCGGTTGCACGTGGAGAGCACCGCCGCGCCATCGATGCCGGAGAGCGCGCGCAACGCGGTGGTCGTCGCAGGGAGCCTGGATTCCGGGATGTCGAGACGCTCGCGGACCTCGACGGGGGCGGTGCGGTGGTTGAGGCCGATGAGGATCAGGGGCATCCCGGCCCCCGCCCCAATGAAGGCAGAAGGCAGAAGGCAGAATGCAGAAGGCAGAACGAGACACAGAACGAACCACGCCCTGCGCCACTTCTTACTTCTGCCTTCTGCCTTCTGCCTTCTGCCTTCATCTCGAGATCCCCAACATCGCCACAAGAATCGCCACAAACGCGCTCGCCGATAACAAGACGGTCCTCCTCGACCGGTACTCCCCGGCGATGTACTGCTGCAGCAACACCGCAAACAGCACCCAGGCGATGATCGCCCCCACCTGCTTCACCCGCAGATCGACCAGCCCCGCCGTCGTCTTGTACGACCACAGAATCCCCGCCATCAATCCAACGGTGTACACGGAGAAGCCGATGGCCAGCGCGCGATAGCTGATCTTCTTGCAGACGTCCAGGCTCGGGATCCACTCCCAGAAGCGCCCGCGCCGCTTCTCTTTGAGAGCCCGGTCCTGGATGAAGGCGAGGAGGCCGAAGGCGACGCCGATCAGCATGCCGGCGACGCCGAGCGTCGTCAGGAGCAGATGCGCCGTAAAGACGTTCGAGCGCAGGCCGGGGTCGAGCGTCGCAAAGTGCTCGCCGACGGACGCCGAGATCGTGAGCAGCAGCAGCACCAGCGGATAGACGAAGAACGCCGCGGCATAGACGCGATAGCGGATCCAGAGCGCGAGCTCGACGGCGAAGATGACCCAGGCCGTGAACGCCGCCGCCTCGGAGAGGTTCGTGATCGGCGGATGGCCGGTCGTCGCGCAGATCGTGCCGATCCAGATCGTGTGCGCGACGAAGCCGCCGATCATCAGCACGAGGCCGAGGTGCTGCAGGCGCTTCACCGGCGTGAACAGCGAGGCCAGCGCCGCCAGCGTGCCGAGCGAATAACAGAGAAGCGCGAGAGTCATGGTTGGGTCAGCACTTTCGAGAACACCACTTTGTCATCTTCGATTCGATAAAAGTCCTTAATGCGCGAGATCTCGGCGTAGCCGGCGCGCTGGTAGAAGCGCAGCGTCGGCGCGTAGCTCTGTTTCGACGAAGTCTCGATCAGCAGCATCCGCCCATTTTGACGCCGCACCTCGTTTTCTACGAATTTCAGCAGCATCTGGCCGAATCCCTGTCCCTGCTGCCGTGGATCCACCGCGATCCAATACAAGTCGAACACGCCCTCGGTGAACGGCGTCGCGCCGAAGCAGACGTACCCCTGGATCCTGCGATGCGGCCCGCTGTCCGGCTCCTCGAACACGTGAATCTCGTACTCGCCGCGCTCCGGATGATCGAGCGCCAGATCGACCAGTTCCATGGCCCAGCCGATCTCCTGCTTCGTGAAGCGCGCGGTGGCGACGAGGATTTCCTGGATGCGCGGGCGATCGGCGATCACGGCCGGGCGAATCTTCACCGTTTGATGATAGAAGGAGATCATGAGCCGCAGAAAACGCGCACTCGTCACCGGAATCACGGGCCAGGACGGGTCGTACCTCGCAGAGCTGCTGATCGAGAAGGGATATGACGTCCACGGCATCATCCGCCGCTCGTCCTCCTTCAACACCGAGCGCATCAATCACATCTACCAGGACCCGCAGGAAGAGAACCGCAAACTGTTCCTGCATTACGGCGATCTCAATGACGCCTCGTCGCTCAATCACATCCTGCGCATCGTCGATCCCGACGAGATCTACAACCTCGGCGCGCAGAGCCACGTCAAAGTCTCCTTCGACACGCCCGACTACACCGGCGAGGTCACGGGCCTCGGCGCCACGCGCCTCCTCGAGGCCGTGCGCGAGCTGGAAATGCGGCCGAAGATCTACCAGGCCTCGTCGTCGGAGATGTTCGGCAAGGCCCAGGAAGTGCCGCAGCGCGAGACTACGCCGTTCTATCCGCGCAGCCCGTACGGCGTGGCCAAGGTGTACGCCTTCTGGATGACGGTGAATTACCGCGAGGCGTACGGCCACTTCGCCGTGAACGGGATCCTGTTCAATCACGAATCGCCGCGGCGCGGCGAGACGTTCGTCTCGCGCAAGATCACGCGCGCCGTGGGCCGGATCAAGCACGGCCTGCAGGACACGCTGTTCCTCGGCAACCTCGACGCCAAGCGCGACTGGGGATACGCGAAGGACTACGTCGACGCGATGTGGCGCATGCTGCAGCAGCCCGAGCCGGAGGACTACGTCATCGCGACCGGCGAGACGCACACGGTGCGCGAGTTCTGCGACCTGTCGTTCGCGCGCGCCGGGATGCCGATCGAGTGGCGCGGCGAGGGGAGCAAGGAGCATGCGGTCGACACGCGCAGCGGAAAAACGGTGATCGCGATCGACGAGCGCTATCTGCGTCCGACGGAAGTCGATCTCTTGTTAGGCGACGCGAGCAAGGCACGCGACGTGCTCGGATGGACGCCGACCACGACGTTCGAAGAGCTCGTGGAGCTGATGGTCGATCACGACCTGCGCGTCGCTGCGGATGAAGCCGACTTGCGCGACGTGCGCGACCGCCGAAGGGTCGTCTGACGTTTCAGAGTTTATCCCGCGCGAAGACGCGGGATCTTTGGTGGCACCGGATCCAACGGACATCCATGCGCCAGACTGCGCGGCCGCGGTGCTACGTTCTCGCCTGTCGTGCCGCTTGTGCGCGGTGGAACCGATGATCCCGCGTCTACGCGCGGGATAAACTGGGACGATGTTGCAGATGTCCTCTCGCCGGCGGTGGGCCGTAACCGCCGGAGTCATGACCGGGATGTTGCTCGCGGCGCTGGAGGCGACGGTCGTGGGCACGGCGATGCCGACCATCGTCGCGGCGCTCGGCGGGCTCGCGCATTACAGCTGGGTCGTTTCCGCGTACCTGCTCGCCTCCACCGTCACGGTGCCGATCTGGGGCAAGCTCTCCGATCTCTTCGGCCGCCGCCCGATGTTTCAGATCGGAACCGCCATCTTTGTGCTCGGCTCCGCCGCCTGCGGCTTCGCCCACTCGATGACGTTTCTCATCGTCGCGCGCGCGGTGCAGGGCCTCGGCGCGGGCGCGCTCGTGCCGCTGGCCATGACGATCATCGGCGACATCTTCACGCTCGATGAGCGCGCGAAGATGCAGGGCCTCTTCAGCGGCGTGTGGGGTTTGTCGAGCGTCGTCGGCCCGATCCTCGGCGGATTCATCACCGATCAGCTCTCGTGGCGCTGGGTGTTCTACATCAACCTGCCGGTCGGCATCGCCGCGATGGCGATCATCGGCTTCGCGCTCGTCGAGCCGAAACGCCACGACCGTCCGAAGATCGACTACGCCGGCGCAATCACGCTCACCGCGGCCGTGACCCTGCTGCTGCTGATCCTCGGCGAGCGCGTCTCGCTGCGCTCGCTCCTGCTCCTGATCCCCGTCGTCGCGCTCTTCGTTTGGTTCGTGCGCATCGAGCGCCGCGCGCCCGATCCCGTCGTGCCGTTCGCGCTGTTCCGCAACCGGGTCGTCAGCGTCTCCATCATCGTGGGCTTCCTCGCCGGCGTGGCCATGTTCGCGGCCATCACATTCGTGCCGCTCTTCGCACAGGGCGTCCTCGGCGCGACCGCCACCGGCGCCGGCTCGCTGCTCACGCCGCTCTTGTTGTCCTGGGTGCTCTCGTCGATCGTCGGCGGGCGCCTTCTGATCAAGCTCGGCTCCCGCCCGCTCGTCATCGCCGGCCTCGTGTTCATGATCGCCGGCTTCTTCCTGCTGTCGCGCTTCTACCGCACGACGCCGCACTGGGTGCTCGTCGTCGATCTCGTCCTCGTCGGCTGCGGTCTCGGCCTGGTGATGCTGACGCTCCTCATCGCCGCGCAGCATTCCGTGCCCCGCGAGCAGCTCGGCATCACCACCTCGCTCAATCAATTCTCGCGCTCGATCGGCGGCGCGCTCGGCGTCGCTCTCCTCGGTGCGGTGCTCGCCGCGGGACTGGCGTCCTTCTCCGCCGATCCCAACGCGCTCGTGAATCCCGCCGCGCGCGAGAACATGTCCCCGGCCACGCTCGCCGCCCTGCAACACGCGCTCGAAGGCACGCTGCACAACATCTTTCTGGTCAGCGGCGCCGTCGTCGCGGTCAGCCTCCTCGTTGCGTTCACGCTGCCGGGCGGCAAGGTCGGGGAGGCGCATGCGGAGCGGATGGTGATGGCCGAGATGACGACCATCGACCCGGAGCACGAGCCGGAGAGCTGAGTCCTCCACCCACTTCACACGGAATTTACGGAAACACGAACTTCCGGCGAAACGCGCTCCCTAGACTCCGCGGCCATGAAGCGTTGTTTCATCCTCGCAGCTACAGTTCTATCTGCCCTCGGCGCGACGGCCCAGGTCACTCCCGCGGGCGGCGCCGCGGTGCCGAGCGACACACCCTCCTACAAAGTCGGCGTGACGATTTTTGCGGACTACACGTGGGTTGACTCTCCGACCACGACCGATGCCGACGGCAACGTCATTCATCCGTCGGCGTTCAACCTCGTCCGCTCCTACCTCAACGTCACCGGCAACCTCAATCACCGCATCGCCTTCCGCATCACGCCCGACATCACGCGCGAGAGCGGCAGCGGCAGCACGCTTTCCGGCAGCTACACGTTTCGCCTGAAGTACGCCTACGCCCAGTTCAATCTCGATGACTGGACGACGCCCGGCTCGTGGGTGCGCGCGGGCGTCCATCAGACGCCGTACCTCGACTTCACCGAGGGCATTTATCGCTATCGCTGGCAGGGAACGTTGTTTCCGGAGCGCGAGGGATTCATCTCCTCCTCCGACGCCGGTCTCTCCGCGCAGTGGGTGATCCCGAACAATCACGGCAGCATCCACGGCGGGTTCTACAACGGCGAGGGCTACAGCCGTTCCGAAACCAACGATCAGAAGGCGTTTCAGCTCCGCACCACCTATCGCCCGTTCCCGAACGGCACCGTCTGGACGAAGGGCCTGCAGTTCCACGCGTTCGCGGTCGGCGATCACTACATCGAAGACGGCAAGCGCAATCGCCTCATGCTGACGGCAACGTGGCAGCACCCGCGCGTCAACGCCGGCTTCGACACGCTGTTCACGAAAGATCAGACCTCGACGCGCGCGGCCGAAGTCGAGGGGAAGGGGTGGTCGTTCTGGGCCACCCCGAAGTTGCCACACAACTTCGAGATCCTCCTGCGCCACGACTACTACGAGCCGAACGTCGACACGAGCCAGGAGCGCATCCGCAACATCATCGGCGTCGCCTACTGGATTCCGAACCTCGACAAAGTCCTGGCCGCGGTGATGCTCGACCGCGACTCGCTCGAGCAGCGCGGCTTCGCCACGCCCCGCCCCGACGACACGCGCTACGCCCTGAAGCTGTACATCAATTTCTGAGGAGACACACGTGAAGAAACTCTTCATCGCGGCGCTTCTGCTCGCGGCACTGCCGCTCACCGCGCAGCAGATCAACGGCGCCGGTGCGACGTTCCCGAACCCGATCTATTCGAAGTGGTTCAGCGAGTACAACAAGCTGCACCCCAACGTGCAGATCAACTATCAGCCGTTCGGCTCGGGCGGCGGCATCCGCCAGCTCACCGCGCAGACCGTGTTCTTCGGCGCGACCGACGGCCCGATGACGCCCGACCAACTGCTCGCCGCGCCCGGCCGCGTTCTCCATCTGCCGACCGTCCTCGGCGGCGTCGTTCCGATCTTCAACGTCGAAGGAGTGAACGAGCTGCGTTTCACCGGCCCGCTCCTCGCGAACATCTTCCTCGGCAGGATCACCGCGTGGAACGACCCCGCCATCCGCGCCGCGAATCCGGGCGTCAATCTGCCGTCGACCGCCATCACGATCGTCCACCGCTCCGACGGCTCGGGCACGAGCTACATCTGGTGCGACTATCTCTCGAAGGTCTCGCCTGACTGGAAGAAGACCGTCGGCGTCGCGACGTCCGTGAACTGGCCGACCGGCGTCGGCGCGAAAGGCAATGAAGGCGTCTCCGGTCTCGTGAAGCAGACGCCCGGCGCGATGGGCTACGTCGAGCTGATTTACGCGACGCAGAACCGGATCTCGTACGGCGCGGTGCAGAACGCGGCCGGTCAGTTCGTGAAGGCCTCGACGCAGAGCATTACCGCCGCCGCGAGCGCCGCCGGCGGCAAGGCCATGCCCGCCGACTTCCGCGTCTCCATCACCAACGCGCCGGGCCCGAACGCCTATCCGATCTCGTCGTTCACCTGGCTGCTCTTCTACGAAGCCCCGAAGGACAAAGTACGCGCCCGCGCGATGGTGGACTTCATGCGGTGGGCGCTCACCGAAGGACAGCAATTCGCCGACGACCTGGGCTACGCCCCGCTGCCCGCGGGCGTCATCGCCCTCGAAATGGAAGCGCTGAAGAAGATCAAGTTATGAAAAAACTCGCACTCGTTCTCTGCCTCGCCGCTCTCGCCTGCGGCAAATCCGAAGGCCCCGTCACCGCCACCACCGTGCAGCAGCAGAGCGGCGGCGCGGTCGTCATCAACGGCGCGGGAGCAACGTTCCCGAATCCGATTTACTCGAAGTGGTTCGCCGACTACGAAAAGCTGCATCCGAACGTGAAGATCAACTATCAGTCGATCGGCTCGGGCGGCGGCATTCGCCAGCTCACCGCGAAGACGGTCTTCTTCGGCGCGACCGACGGCCCGATGACCGACGAGCAGCTCAAAACCGCGGGCGCTCCGATCCTGCACCTGCCGACCGTCCTCGGCGGCGTGGTTCCGATCTACAACCTGCCCGTCCAGGTCAACTTCACCGGCCCGGTGCTCGCCGACATCGTTCTCGGCAAGATCAAGAAGTGGAACGATCCCGCGATTCGCGCGGCGAATCCCGGGGTGAATCTGCCGGCCACCGACATCGCCGTCGTGCATCGCTCCGACGGCTCGGGCACGACCTACATCTTCGTCGACTACCTCTCCAAGGTCTCGCCCCAGTTCAAAGAAAAGGTCGGCGTCGCGACCTCGGTCAGCTGGCCGGTCGGCGTCGGCGCGAAGGGCAATGAAGGCATCGCCGGACTCGTGAAGCAGACGCCCGGCGCGATCGGCTACGTCGAGTTGATCTACGCGAGCCACAACAGCATCCCCTTCGGCGCCGTGCAGAACAGCGCCGGCAAGTTCGTCACCGCCTCGCTCGACAGCATCACCGCCGCCGCGGCCGGAGCCACGATCCCCGACGATTTCCGCGTCTCGATCACCAACGCGCCCGGCGAGACCGCGTACCCCATCGCCTCGTTCACCTGGCTCCTGCTGTACGCCGAAAACCAGGACAAACAGCGCGCCCAGCTCATGAGCGACTTCATGAAGTGGGCGCTGACCGACGGCCAACAGCTCGCCGGCGGCCTCGGATACGCGCCGCTGCCGCAGGCGGTGGTGGAGAAGGAGATGGCTGCGCTTGCGCAGATCCACTGAAGACGGTCCGCTTCGGTGGATCACCGGCGCCTTCGCCTTCGTCGTGATCGCGCTCGTTGCCGGCATCGGCATCGAGCTCGCGCGCCAGTCGACGCTCTCCATTCAGAAATTCGGCTTCTCCTTCTGGACGCGCTCGACGTGGGATCCGGTGTCCGGCGAGTTCGGCGCGCTGCCGTTCATCTGGGGCACGCTCTACTCGTCTGTGATCGCGCTCGTCCTCGCCACGCCGATCGCCCTCGGCATCGCCATCTTCATCAATGAAATCTCGCCGCGCGCGCTGCGGCAGCCGCTGTCGTATCTCACCGAGTTGCTCGCGGCCATTCCCTCGATCGTGTACGGCCTCTGGGGCGTCTTCGTGCTCGTGCCGATCGTGCGTAAGTTCGAGCTCATGATCGGCGCGCCGCCCCTCGGCGTCGGCATGCTCTCCGCCGGAATCATCCTCGCCATCATGATCGTGCCGCTGACGTCGTCCGTCGCGCGCGAGATCCTGCGCGGCGTGCCGAACACCCAGCGCGAGGCGGCGCTCGCGCTCGGGGCCACGCGCTGGGAAGCGATCCGCATCGCCCTCGGCTACGGCCGCACCGGAATCATCGGCGCCGTGATGCTCGGCCTCGGCCGCGCGCTCGGCGAAACGATGGCCGTGACGATGGTCATCGGCAACAACCCGCAGGTCAGCCTGTCGCTCTTCGCGCCGCAGTACACGATGGCCGCCGTCATCGCCAATGAGTTCACCGAGGCCGCGGACGAGCTGTATCTGCACGCGCTCATCGAGATCGGACTCGTGCTCTTCCTCATCACCATCATCGTCAACGCGTTCTCGCGTTTATTGACGCGGCGAGTGGTCCCGGCATGAGGAAGTTCATCTCCAACCTCGTCGTCACGCTCTGCGGCGCGTCCGTGCTGCTCGCGCTCGTGCCGCTGGCGATGATCCTCTTCTACGTCGTCAAGCAAGGCTTCTCCGCGCTCAACGTCGCGTTCTTCACCCAGCTGCCGAAGCCGGTCGGCGAGCCGGGCGGCGGCATGGCGAACGCAATCGTCGGCACGCTCATCCTCATCGCCATCGCCGCGATCATCGCCATTCCCGTCGGCGTCATGAGCGGCGTGCACCTCGCGGAGTTCAAAGGCACGCGCTTCTCGTCCGCCGTCCGCTTCACGGCCGACGTGCTCAACGGCGTGCCCTCGATCGTCATCGGCATCTTCGCCTACGGCATCGTCGTCCTTCCGCTGCGGCGTTTTTCCGCGCTCGCCGGCGGCGTCGCGCTGGCCATCATCATGATTCCGGTCGTCGCCCGCACCACCGAAGAGCTGCTCCGCCTCGTGCCCGGTGGCCTCAAAGAAGCGGCCCTGGCCCTCGGCGCGACGCGCGCGCGGGCCATGTTCACCGTCATCCTTCCGGCCGCGTTGCCCGGCATCCTCACCGGCATCCTCGTCGCGCTCGCGCGTGTCGCCGGCGAGACCGCGCCGCTGCTCTTCACCGCCTTCAACAACCGCTTCTTCTCCACCGACGTCACGCAGCCCATCGGCTCGCTGACGGTGCAGGTGTTCACGTACGCGCTCTCGCCGTACGACGACTGGATCCGCCAGGCGTGGGCGGGCGCGCTCGTGCTCGTCGCGATGATCCTCATCCTCTCGATCATCGCCCGCCTCGTCACGCGCAGACTGGAGGCCATGAGTCGTGGCTGAACCGAAGATCACGGTCCGCGATTTCGATTTCTATTACGGCGCCAACAAGGTGCTGCACGGCATTTCGCTCGACATCCCGCGCAACAAAGTCACGGCGCTGATCGGCCCGTCCGGCTGCGGCAAGTCGACGTTCTTGCGCTCGATCAACCGGATGAACGACATCATCCCGGGCGTCCGCGTCGAAGGGAAAATCCACGTCGATGACCTCGACGTCTACGGCCGCGGCATCGACGTCGTCTCGCTGCGCCGCCGCGTCGGCATGGTCTTCCAGAAGTCGAACCCCTTCCCGAAGTCGATCTACGACAACGTCGCCTACGGCCTGCGCATCAACGGCCTCCGCGACCGCCGCAAGCTCGACGAAGCGGTCGAGCGCTCGCTGCAGCGCGCCGCGCTTTGGGACGAAGTGAAAGATCGCCTGGACAGCAGCGCGCTCGCGCTCTCCGGCGGACAGCAGCAGCGCCTCTGCATCGCCCGCGCGCTCGCCGTCGATCCCGAGGTCCTGCTGATGGACGAGCCGGCCTCCGCGCTCGATCCCATCGCCACGCAGAAAATCGAAGAGCTGGTGTACGAGCTGAAGAGCACCTACACGATCGTCATCGTCACCCACAACATGCAGCAGGCGGCGCGCGTCTCCGACCGCACTGCGTTCTTCATGCTCGGAAAGCTCATCGAGTACGACGAGACGCGTACGATTTTCATGAATCCCTCGGTCAAGATGACGGAGGATTACATTACGGGAAGGTTCGGATAGTGCTTCGCCACTTCGACAGAGACATCGAGCACCTCAAAGAGCTCCTCCTGCGCATGGGAGCGATGGTCGAGGATCAGATCCAGGAGTCGATCCGCGCGCTCCTGGAGCGCGACTCGGGCGTCGCACAGAAAGTGATCGACGCCGACAGCGACATCGACCGCATGGAGCTGGAGATCGATCAGCACACGATCGAGCTGATCGCGACGATGCAGCCGGCGGCCGTCGATCTGCGCTTCGTCGCCGCGGCCATGAAGATCACGCCCGAGCTCGAGCGCATTGCCGACCTCGCCGTCGACGTCTGCGAGCGCGCCATCGAGCTGAACGCCGAGCCGCAGCTCAAGCCGCTCGTCGACATCCCGCGCCTCGCGCGCATGGCCCAGGACATGGTCCGCCAGTCGCTCGACGCCTTCGTGCGCCGCGACGCCGCGCTCGCGCGGGAAGTGATCGTCCGCGACGACGAAGTCGATCGCATGACCGAGCAGTCCTTCCGCGAGCTGCTGACGTACATGCTCGAGGATTCGAAGAACATCTCCCGCGCCATCCGGCTTACGTTCGTCGGCAAGTACTTCGAGCGGATCGCCGACGGCGCGACGAACATCTGCGAGATGGTCGTCTATCTCGCCGAAGGAAAAGTGATCAAGCACAGCGGCGGAGGGCATGACAGCGACTGACGCGCGCGTCGCGATCATCGAGGACGACGCCGATCTCGCCTACACGATGCGGCTCAATCTCGAGCGGCAGGGCTACGGCGTGCAGCACTTCGACAACGGCCACGCCGGCCTCGTCGCGGTGCAGCAGGGCGGCTTCGACTTCCTCATTCTGGATCTCAACCTGCCGGACCTCGACGGCTTCACCATCTGCCGCGAGCTGCGCCGCGACCCGCGCACCGCGTCGCTGCCGATCCTCATTCTCACCGCGCGCACCTCCGAGGCCGATCGCGTGACCGGGCTCGAGCTCGGCGCCGACGATTACCTCGGCAAGCCGTTCAGCGTGCGCGAGCTCCTCGCCCGCGTCGCCGCGATCCTGCGCCGCTCCAAGAGCGCCGAAAGCGACAGCGCCGTCTATGACGACGGCACCCTGCGCATCGACAGCCGCACCATGCGCGTCTACGTCGGCGGCGCCGAGGTCAAGCTCGCGCGGAAAGAGCTCGAGCTGCTGCTGATGCTCGTCCGCAACCGGCCGGCGGTCGTCTCGCGCGATCGAATTCTGTCCGAGGTCTGGCAGATGGCGGACGACATCGAGACCCGGACCGTCGACGCGCACATTCGCAACTTGCGCAAAAAAATTGGCAAGGATCGAATCGAGACAGTGATTGGATACGGTTACCGTTTCGAGTAACCGATGCATCCCCTCCGCATCCTCCTCTACGTTTCCCTCGTCATCGCCATCGCGGTGGCGTGGGGATTCGGCGCTGCGCTCCATCACGCGGGCGTCGCCCAATCGGCGACGATTACGCTTGCCGTCGTTGCGTTCCTCGCCTTCATGCTCCCGTGGATCGGCGTGTTTTTATGGGCCGTGCGCCGCGCGGGCGACCTCGACGAGTTGGTCGACCGCTCCCGCGCCGTCGCCGAAGGCGCGCTCGACAAGCCCATCACCGACCGCGCCTATCACGGCGAAGTCCAGGACCTGGCGCGCGCATTCGAGGAAACGCGCACGATGATCGTCCGCCAGCGCAAGTCGCACGAAGAGCACCGCGCCGCGATGTCCGAAATTGTCGACTCCCTCGGCGAAGGCATCCTCGCCGTCAGCCCGCGCGCGAAAGTCGTCGTCGCCAACCCGCGCGTCGCCGAGATGTTCGGCATCTCTCGCGAGGACGGTGGAGCGGCGGGCTTTAGCCCGCCGGAAAACAATCGGCGGGCTGAAGCCCGCCGCTCCACGGAGATCGTTGGCAAGTCGGTCGTCGAAGTCGTGCGCAAACAATCGGTCGTCGCCGCGATCGACAAAGCGCTGCACGGCGAAACATCGACCGACCGCATCGCGCTCGACGAGCGGCAGATCGAGATCCGCGCCTTTCCCGTCGCGGCGTCGCCCGACATCGCCGCCGTCGCGCTCTTCATCGACGTCACGACCATCGAGAAATTGGAGCGCATCCGCAAAGACTTCCTCGACGACTTCTCTCATGAGGTGCGCACGCCGCTGGCCGGGCTCCGCTCCGCCGCCGAGACGCTGGAGCAGGGCGGGCTCGCGCGCGAGCAGGAAGAGCAGTTGCGCAGCGTGATGCAGCGGCAGATCGCGCGCATCGAGCGGCTCGTGCGCGACCTCTCCGATCTCAACCAGATCGAGTCCGGCCGCATCGCGTTGCAGCGCCGCCGCGTGAATCTCCGCGACGTCCTCCACGATCTCGAAAGCGATTTTCAGTTCACGCTTCGCGGCGGCGATGCTTTCGCCTCTATCGATGAAGCGCGCCTGCAGCAGGTGTTCTCGAATCTCCTCGAAAACGCGCGCCATCACGGCGCCGGCGACGTGGACGTCGAGGTGGCGCAGGAGAACGGAGAGGGCGTCGTGCGCGTCTCCGATCAGGGCCCCGGAATTCCGCCCGCGGAGCTGGAGCGGGTCTTCCATCGCTTCTACCGCGTCGACCGCAGCCGCTCGCGCCCCGGCACGGGACTCGGCCTCGCCATCGCCAAACATCTCGTCGCGTTGCACGGCGGAACGATCCGTGCGTTCAACCGCGCCGAGGGTGGGGCCACGTTCGAAGTGAGATTGCCGTCCGAATTGACATAGAATCCGCGCGCTCTTATCCCTCCAGGAGGCCTGCGTGGCACGATTCCGTCTGATCCCCCGCGAGGAGAAGTTCTACGACGACTTCAAGGTGATGGCCGATCAGCTGCGTGCCGGCGCGCGGTTGCTCGAGCAGATGGTCGCCACCGATCCTCCGCTCGCCGATAAAGCCCATGAAATCAAGGAAGTCGAGCATCAGTGCGACTTCCTCACCCACGAGATCATCCAGCGCCTCAACAAGACCTTTGTCACGCCGATCGACCGCGAGGACATCCACGAGCTGGCCCGCACATTCGACGACGTCATGGACGCCATCGACAGCGCCGCCGCCCTGATCCCGCTCTACCGCATCGAGAAGTGCCGTCCCGGCACCCGCGAGCTGACCGCTGTCATCGTCAAGCAGTGCGACGAACTGCGCGCGGCGGTCGAGGCCCTCGAAAACAAGAAAGGTGTGCTGGAGCGCGCGATCGAGATCAACCGTCTCGAGAATGAAGCGGACCGGATTCACAAGCAGGCGATCGGACAGCTGTTCGACGACGAGAAGGATCCGATCACGGTCATGAAGTGGAAGGAAATCCTCGACGTGCTCGAAGAGGCGACGGATGCATGTGAAGACGTCGCCAACCTGCTCGAGAACGTCGTAGTGAAGCACGGCTGACGCGCATGCTGCTGATCGTCATCGGAATCATCGGCGTCGCGCTGATCTTCGATTTCATCAACGGCTTCCACGACGCCGCGAACTCGATCGCCACCGTCGTTTCCACGCGCGTGCTCTCGCCCGGCCAGGCCGTCGCCTGGGCGGCGTTTTTCAACTTCGTCGCCGCGTTTACGTTCGGCACCGCCGTCGCGAAGACCATCGGCAAGGGAATGATCGACCTCTCCGCCGTCAACTTCGCCGTCATTTTCGGCGGACTGATGGGCGCGATCATCTGGGACCTCATCACCTGGTACCTCGGCCTGCCGACGAGCTCCTCGCACGCGCTCATCGGCGGCTACGCCGGCGCCGCGGTGGCGAATGCCGGCTTCAGCGTGATCATCGTTTCCGGCTGGACGAAGACGCTGCTCTACATCGTCCTCGCGCCGATGATCGGCCTCGTCCTCGCGCTGGTGCTCGCCATCCTCATCTACAACCTCTTCCAGCGCGCTTCACCGACGCGCGTCGACCGCGTCTTCCGCAAACTGCAGCTCCTCTCCGCCGCCGCGTACAGCCTCGGCCATGGCGGCAATGACGCGCAGAAGACCATGGGCATCATCTCCGGCGTCCTCGTGACGGCCGGGTACATGAAGACCTTCGACATCCCGCTCTGGGTCATCCTCTCGGCCCACGCCGCGATCGCCCTCGGCACGCTCAGCGGCGGCTGGCGGATCATTCACACGATGGGCAGCAAGATCACCCGTCTCCAGCCCGTCGGCGGCTTCGCCGCCGAGACCGCCGGCGCGATCACCCTCTTCATCGCCACCCACCTCGGCGTGCCGGTCTCGACCACACACACCATCACCGGCGCCATCGTCGGCGTCGGCGCCACGAGACGCCTCTCCGCGGTGCGGTGGGGCATCGCCGGCAAAATCGTCTGGGCCTGGATCCTGACGATCCCCATGTCCGCCCTCATCGGCGCGCTGGTGTTCTGGTGCGTCATGCCGTTCCAGCCGTAACGGTCTCCCGGTCTGGGCGGGCGGGCGTCTCCCGAGGCGAAGCCAAAGTAGAATTTTTGGCTATACTCCCCCGTTCCCTAGGACCTGATACCTAACACCTAAGTACTTGAGGTAAACATGAAACCAGAGATCCATCCGAAATATCAGCAGGTTACCGTGCACTGCGCGTGCGGCGAGGGTTGGACCACCGGCTCCACCCGCAAGGAGCTGCGCATCGAGATCTGCTCCAAGTGCCACCCCTTCTTCACCGGCAAGCAGAAGCTCGTCGACACCGCGGGCCGCATCGACCGCTTCCAGAAAAAGTACGCAAAGGCTGGAGCGAAGAAGTAATGCGATCCTGGCGCGGTGCGGCGAAGATCATCACCGGAGCGTTCAACGCGTTCACGAACGGTCTGACCTCGTCCATGCCGAGCGCGGGCAAAGTCTCGGCGGATAAAAACGTCGACATGCTGATCGGCGGACAGGCCGTGATCGAGGGCGTCATGATGCGCTCGCTCACCGGTTACTCCGTCGCCGTGCGCCAGCCCGACGGCGGCGTGAGCATCCGCAAGGACAAGCTGACGTCCGTCACGAAGAAGTACCCGTTCCTCAAGATCCCCGTCCTCCGCGGCTCGGTCGTGCTGATCCAGTCGCTGATCCTCGGCATCCGCGCGCTGAACTACTCGGCGAGCGTGGCCTCGGCGGGCGAAGAAGGGGAGCCGGAGATGTCGAACTGGGCCATCGCCACGTCGATGCTCATGGCTCTGGTCCTCGGCGTCGGCCTCTTCATCCTCGCGCCGCTCGGCCTCACGAACCTCATCCGCGCCTACCTCTGGCCCGACATGGGGAACTTCGCCTACAACGCCGTCGACGGCGTCCTGCGCGCGCTCTTCTTCTTCGTCTACATCGCCTCCATCTCGCTGATGGAAGACATCCGCCGCGTCTTCC
>DATFHJ010000101.1:0-14842 GCA_035248585.1 Thermoanaerobaculia bacterium | reverse complement strand
TCACGACATCCGTGGCACCGTCGATCTCGCTGCCGCTCAGCATCGTCGACGATGACGAAGTCGATGCCTGGTACGCACGCACCATCGACGATCGAAAGCCGTTCGCGCGGGAGTTTCCGATCCGCCGCTCCGAGTCGCGCCGGCTCGGAATCGACGACATCCGCCAACGCGTCGCGGCGCACGCGTCGACTGCCTTCGCGAACTTCCGCAAGCTCACGCTGGCCACCGCGGCGTCTTCGCTCGCCGACGAAACAAAGCTCGCACGGCGGCTCAAGCGCCTCGCCGACGTCAGCGCGCCGTTGATCGAGCTGCGCGACGATGATCTGCAGGCGCAGCGCTCCATGCAGCGCGATTGCACGCTTTGGCTCGAGACCAATGATGCGGCGTGGATCGCGCAGTTGCAGCGGCGCTTCCCGGAGGCGCACGTGCGTCCTGGCCCCGACCCGCTCTCCCTGCACGTCGTCACCCGCGCGCTCCACTATCCCGGCTACATCCTCGGCCAGATCGATTACTACCGCGCGCAATACGAAGCGGTAGCGAATCCGGAATGTGCCGACGTCGTCGACCTGCTGCCCCGGAAACCGGTGCCGACGTGGCCAGCAGTCGATCGCAACGTACTCGAGTGAGGGAGGGAGCCATGCCCTTTTATCTGCGCAAAAGTGTTTCCGTCGGCCCAATCCGTTTCAACCTCTCCGGATCCGGCGTCGGCGTCTCCGCCGGCGTGGCCGGATTCCGCGTCGGCACCGGGCCGCGTGGCAACTACGTGCACGTCGGCCGGCGCGGCGTCTACTACCGACACACGTTCAGTGCCGATCCGATTCCGCATGATGCGCCGCGGCGTGAGATCGATTCCGGAGCCGCGGATGCGATCGTTGACTCGTCCTCCGAGCAACTGCTCGATGAGCTGCGATCCAAAAAGCGCAAGATGGCGCTCCGGCCGCTTGCGATCACTCTTGCGATCACACTGTTCGTACTGGCGATGCTTTCGGGATCAGGATGGGCGATGCTGCTGATGGCCGTCGCCGGCTTAATGTTCATCCTCGCCGCCGCCCGCCGCGACCGTATCGCCAAGACCGCGGTCATCCACTACGACTTCGATCCCCAGGTCGAGCAGGCGTTCCGCCGCTTCAACGAATGGGCGAACACGCTCGCGACTGCAGTCCGGACGTGGCATATCGCCGCCACGGAATCGGTACGCGACCGGAAGTACCACGCAGGCGCGGGCAATCTCGTGCAGCGCCACCCGACGGCGGTGCGAACGGCCGAGCCGCCGTTCCTCAAAACGAACGTTCCGGTGCTGAGTATCGGCGTGGGTCGCCAAACGCTCTACTTCCTGCCCGATCGGCTCCTGGTCTACGACGCCGCGGGCATCGGCGCGATCTCGTATCGCACGCTGGAGATCTCCGCCGCGAACAAGCGCTTCATCGAAGAAGACGGCCTGCCGAGGGATGCGACCGTGGTCGACCACACGTGGCGGTACGTGAACAAGAACGGCGGTCCGGATCGGCGTTTCAGCAACAACCGGCAGATCCCGATCTGCTTGTACGACGAGCTCACGCTTCGCACGCCGACGGGACTCAACGAGGTCATTCAGATCTCGCGCGCGGGCGTGGGGGAAGGGTTCGTGGCGGCGGTGCGACACCTCGCGTCCGTTACTTCGTGAGCTTCTCCACCGCCTCCCGCAGTTTCTGCAGTTCCTCGCGCATGGCTGCGATCTCGGCATCGGTCGCTTCGTTCTCGGGGACGAGGAACCAGGCCGCGAGGGCGGCGGAGAAGGCGCCGAAGAGGCCGACGCCGGCGGTCATGAGGATCGCGGCGATGATGCGGCCCTCGGCGGTGACGGGATAGAACTCGCCGTAGCCGACGGTCGTGATCGTGGCGAAGGCCCACCATAGCGCGTTCTCCGCGGTCTTGATATTCGATGTGTCGGCGTCCTCGAAGTGGAGAATCGCGGTGCTGCTCGCGGTGATCAAAACGATCGCGACGAGCGATGCGGCGAGGAGCGTCGATTGGCGGCGCTTCGAGAGAATCACCGTCGACAGCACGCGAGCGGCGCGGATGGAGCGCAGCAGGCGCGTGATGCGTGCAATGCGCGCCAGCCGGCCCCAGCGCATCGGATCGACCATCGGAATCGCCGACAGCAAGTCGAGCCAGCCCCACGTGGCGAGGTAGCGCAGGCGATTCGGCGCCGTCCAAAGCGAGACGAGAAAATCGACGGCGAAGGCGATGCAGATCGCGAAGTCGGCGGCATCGAGGACGATCTCGATCTCGGGATCACGGCGGAAGGCATACTGCAGCACGATGCCGCCCAGCGCGAGGACGCAGAGCGCCAGCATGAACAGCTGATACAGCGGCATCAGGCGCGGCGTGCGCTCGGTCATGCGTGGGATCGACCCGTTCGCGGGGAAAAGGAGGCGACGCCTCCGGCGACGCTGATCGGGGTCTTTTTGTTCATGAATACACTGCTGGTCGTTGCCGTGGCGGCAATCATCGTCACGCTCGCCGTGTTGCTCTGGGTCTCTCTACGCCGGCTGGTCGATCAAACGCATTCGGCCGCGGCCGCGCTGCGCCAGGAAGTCAGCGCCGCCGTCACCGCCCACGGGATGACGCAGCGGCAGGATCTCGAGGCGATGCGCCGCACCGTCGACGAACGCCTCGGCGAATCGTTCGCGCTGGTCACGGAGCGGCTCGAGCAGGTGCACAAGGGATTGGGCGAGATGCAGACGCTCGCCAACGGTGTCGGCGATTTGAAGAAAGTGCTTTCCAACGTCAAGGCACGCGGCGGATGGGGCGAGGTGCAGCTGGAGACGCTGCTCGAACAGATGCTTTCGTCCGAGCAGTACGAGCGCAACGTCGTCACGAAGGAAATGAGTCGCGAGGCGGTGGAGTTCGCGGTGAAGTTTCCGGGCCGCGGAGACCTTCCGCTGCTGCTGCCGCTCGACGCGAAGTTTCCGGTCGAGGATTACCAGCACCTGCTCGAGGCGCATGAGCGCGGCGATGCGGATGCGGTGGAAGCGGCCGGCCGCCGGCTCGACGCCGCGGTGCGCAACTCGGCGAAGACGATCCGCGAGAAGTACATCAACCCGCCGGTGACGACCGACTTCGCGATCATGTTCCTTCCGACCGAGGGACTGTATGCCGAGGTGCTGCGCCGGCCGGGGCTGGCGGAACAGATCCAGCGCGAGTGCGGCGTGCTGATCGCCGGACCGACGACGCTCACGGCGATCCTGAGCAGCCTGCAGATGGGATTCCGCACGCTGGCCATCGAGAAGCGCTCGAGCGAAGTGTGGCGCCTGCTCGAGGCAGTGAAGACCGAGTTCCTGAAATTCGGCGGTGTGATCGAGAAGGTCAATCGCAATCTCGAGACCGCGCGCAATCAGATGGATGGGCTGGCGACGCGCACACGCGTCGTGAGCCGCAAGCTGCGCGACGTTGGGGAACTGCCGGAAGCCGACGCGAAGCTGCTGCTGAAGCTCGCGCCGCAGGCCGCGACTGCCGACGACGATGAGGATCCGTGGGTGGAGCCGCCGATTCGAACGTGATCCGCTCGATCGACCATCGCGTGGGGAGATGTCCTCGAACGCCGTCCCACTCGAGGATCGACGGATTCGGCAACGCCTCCTCGGTCGATAGCAGAACGAACATCTCGGTGCCGTACGGCGGATCGATCCGGAACGCGCTCAGTGTGCCTAAGGCGATGTCCGCGCTGGCTTCGATGGGGAAGCGGTTCTCGACCGACCCGGTCGTCGGAAAGAGGAGACGGCTTTTGCCGCGGCTGTCGATGGCGAAGACGTAGTAGTAGCGGGGTGCGGGCTTCTCCTCGGCCGCACGCAGCACGATGCTGTAGATGCGATTGCCGATGAGCGTGGTGTCGCGTACGAGTTGCTGCGTGCCTTCATCGCGGATGGCAAGGTGATAGGGACTCGCCGTATCCGAGAGCGAGAGCCATCCGTTGTTTCGGTGCGGGGCCGCGAGCAGCGCGCCCGGCCGGGGCGGAACGGAGTCTGTTCGCGCGATGCTGCGGCCGATGCCGAGGATTTGGGTGATGCGGAGGCGTGCGTGACCATCGATGGAGATCAACTCGCTGCCGGGCGCGAAACCGTGCGCCCAGCCTCCCTGCAGAATGATGTCGCCATTCGGCTCGACGTTCTCCACGGCCACGACGATTCGCGAGGGCCGCAGTCCATCGCCAAGGAACGGTCGCAGCCGCGCCTCGGAGCGGCCTAACATCGCCGGTGATTGATCCCCTCTCTTGCCGCGCAGCCAGGCCTGGGCGCGAAGGAACGTCTCCTGTGCGGCCTCACCGGTGGCCGCGTTGCGCATGGCCTGAATCCACGCCCAGGTGAAGGCGCCGTGCATCAGGCCATCGTCGCCGCTGATCTCCCATGCAGGGTCGAGGTCCTGCGTGGAGACAAGAGCCAGCGCGCCGCGCTCGTCGGGCCGCGGTCCGTAGTCTCGCTCGTCGAGCATCGGCGGCGCGGGGGCGATGCCGCGCGGACGGGCGCGAAAGCCGCCGCCGCTGTGGCAGTGATCGAGGAGGAGCGTGAGCTTTGCGCCGCGATCGAGGATGCGGTTGAAGAGCGGACGCAGTTCCTTGTCGCGGATGTCGGCGGCGCCGCGGCGCGAGTCGGCGGGAACGATTGACTCATCGCGCCGGTCCGGCTCGTCGGAAGCCGCGTTCGGCACCTGCGCGCCGTGTCCGGCGAAGTAGTAGAAGACGATGTCGCCCTTGCGCGCGGGATGCACGAGGTGCTGCTCGATCGCGAGGAGGATCGCCGCGCGCGTGGCCTGTTGATTGGTGAGCGTGACGACGTTCTTTCGCTCGAAGCCGTAGCGCAGCACGAGCAGTTCGCTGAGGATGCGGACGTCGTTCGCTGCACCCTGGAGATCCGGCCAGCCGCGATGCTGCTTCGGACCAACGACGGGAAGGGATGACGCGGTGTAATCGTCGATGCCGATCAGCAGCGCGCGTTTCGCGGGCTGCGCGGTTGCGGAAACGGCAAGCAGCAGAATGAGTGCGAGTCGCATAGCAGTCCTCAGCAGCGCGGAAGCGACCGCGCTTCGTCGCGCGTCGTTGCGCCGTAGGTCCAGAGTCCTCCGCGCGGATCGCGATAGACGACGGCGCGGAATTTGTGGTCACGCGCGAACTGCTCCACGCCGCCGAATGCGCCGTAGTCGCCCGTCCCGTAATGAATCGACTCGACGAGGTCGTTGTCGAATCGCGTTTCGACGGCGATCAGGAGAACGCGGCAATCGCTGCCGGCGGCGGCCGCCTGCAGTTTGTGTTTTCTGTGCGCGCGCGTGAATGCCTCGGCGGCGGCGTTCTCACGGCTGGGCGGTTGCGCATTGCAGGCGACGAGCGCAAGCAACAAGAGGAAACGTTGCATGGAAAATCTCCTCGTGGAGCGGCGGATGAAGGCCGCCGCTCCAACATGGATGGTGGTTAGGGCTTGACCGGCGGGCAGATGACGCGGTCGTACAGCGAGCGGCCGGGCTCGAGCCGCAGGCGGTTCAGCAGCTCGGACGTGACCGTGCTGGAGGGATGAACCGAAGACCAGCTGATCTCGCTCGGCGTACCGGAGCGCGGAACGAGACGGGTCTCACGCGCGGGTGGTGTGTCGAGCAGGTCGTAATACATCTCGAAATGCTTCCCAACTTGCGGCGCGTCATTGTTCGACGTCACCGGCGGAACGAACGGCGGGAGGTTGACGACGGCCACTTCCACTTTGCCGTTGGAATCGGGCGAGAGCGTCATCGTGCGGCCGGTGCTGCTGTCGTGCTTCGTCTCGACGAAGTCGACGCTGCTGCCCGTCACTTCGATGTCGAGGCCGATCCAGCTCGTAATGGCCTGCACGTACGACGACGGGCTGCCGGTGCCGTCGAGCCGCTTGAACTGCACAGGCGTGACGCCGCTGCCGAGGCGGGCGATGCTGTAGGTGTAGAGATCGCCGCTATCGATGGTGAAGCGCGCCGCCACAATGCCCGGCGGGACGGTGTCGAAGAGGTCTGAGTCGAGCGTGCAGCCATTGCCGCAGAGCTGTTGCAGCGACGGAATCCAGGAGAAATCCTCGCGCTCGGCCGACGTCGTGGGAACATTGCCGGTGCCGCGGGCGTCGTCGCGGATCTGCAATGCCGGCAGAATCGCCGCGCCGCTCGACTTCTGTACGGCGATGTCGGAGCCCGAGATCAGCCACGCGCTGCCATTGCCCAGGGCATAGGCGAGGGAGTCGACTTGAGCGGATGAGACCAGATCGCGAAAGGTCTTGTCGGCAATGACGGTATTTTCATTGTCACAGGCACCACTGCAATTGCCGGCACGGGCGAACAGAATTGCGTCGTGCGGCGGCATGGCCGAGCCGTCGGAGGTGTGATAGTGATCGGAATTGAGGAGCAGGACCGTGACTTCGGTCCCGTTTTCATTGGGGATGAAGGCCATCAGGCCGGTGAAGAGAATTCTGAGTACAAACGTGCTCACTGCTCTGTTTCTCCAGTGTGAGGAGGCGCGGGCGCGGGTAAGGGGATGCGGCATAGCCGGCCACCTGAAACGCCGCCCACTGCCATCCGGGTTCTTGTTTCCGGAGCCTCTCGAGCTGCGCATGTCGCAGCGCAACTGCCACGTCGTCTCCGTGCCGATAGTGACAATGGAAGGACACCAGCAACTCCTTCGCGGAGGCGTCCCACACATTCCACAACGTACCGACGACGACCGGAACCCGGGCACCGATGAGAGGGCGGATCAAAGGGGCGAGACCTTGAGGGCCGACGGGGCCTCCGCCGGCAGAACTGCACGCGCCGAGGACCACGAGGCGCGTACGCTCGAGCGACAGGTCTCTCAGTAAGCGCTCGGCGGTCAATTCTCCTGAGGCGAAAATTAGGCGGGATTGCCATGGTGCTTGCGGGCTGGGGACTCCATGGCCGGCGAAATGAATGATCGCAGCGCTGTTTGCCTGCTTCAGAAAATTCTCCACGGTCGCCGCGGTATCGGTGAGCATGACGGCGCCGCGATAATAGTCACGCTCCAGCTCCTCCACTTCCGCTCTGCTGTAAGGCAAGCGCCGAAATTCCTTCGAAACGAACGCCGGATCGCCGACAAGGAGGACCGTCGGATCGCGGTCGTTCGATAACTGCCGGTCGCGCGCGAGCGCGTACAAGTAGAGCGACGTGCTGCCGGCGGTGGCGATGTTGGCGTGCTCGATCAGAAATCCCTCGTCCTCGGTGCCGCCCAGGCCATTGAAGGGAAAGCCGTACATCGGTTCGTCAGGGACGATGACGATGCGTGTTTTGGAAGCGCCGGCCAGCTCCAATGGCTTGCGGAAAAGCTCGCCGTACGCGGCGCGCATGGCTCTCGTGAAGTAAGCCCCCTGGCCGCTGCCGGCGTTGTCCAGAGCGTCCGTGACCCATTGCTTGACCTGCTCGCTCGTTGCGCGCTGGGAAACGGCAATGACGTTTTCCCGCGTCACGACCCATGTATACGTTTTGTCCTGCAGTACCAGATACTGAAGGATGACCGTGTCTTCCGGCAGATTGGACCGTGCCCGTTCGAGATCCGCGACCGTCTCGATGGGCCGGTAATCCGGCGGTGCGGAGCGCGACTGTAGAAGGATCTGCATCGGCTCGAACGCGCGAGCCAGTTCGTCATAGACAAAGGCACCTTTGGCGTCGGTGCGAATGCGGCTTTCGATGAGCTTGCGATACTCCTCCCGAAAGCGGGAAAAGTAAGGTTCCCATAGAGGCCGGGAGACCGCTGTCGGATTTGCCGCGAGCGCGCTTCGTACTTCGTCGCGGAGGATGTTCATGGCCGTGGCGATGTCGTCGTCCGCCCGTGGATCGCCGTTTTTCCCCCGCGCCACCGCACGCTGGAAATGAAGGAGAGCGCGATAGGTCGAATTCTCTCTTTTCGCGAGCTTGATTGCCTCCGTGAATCGCGTCACCGCTTCGCCGGGAGGCGCTGTCTGCGCTTGCACTTCAAGGATGCGCATTCGAAACAGGTTGCGATCACGCCCTTCTGTGGCCTCGGCCAGCTCGGCCGCTTCCGCCAGGTCCCCCCTGGCTTCGGCGTTCTGTTGGAGCTCGACGTGAATTTCCGCACGTGCGCGCAATGCCGCCACGAGTTCGTTCTTTGCGTATTTCAGATCATCCCCCGAAGCGGCGGCAACGGACTGCCGGACGCCTTGGACGGCGGCATTCTGATAATCAAGCGCGATGCGCGAGTACTCGAGCTGCCGCGCGGCCATCGCCGCGGCGCCATAGGCAGTGTTGCGCGCAGGCGTGTCGACGACGTGCGGCAGAAGAGTCAGGGCGCGGTGTGCATCGCGGAACGCCGCTTCGGCGTTGCCTATGTAGATGTAATTCCAGCTTCGACCGCCCAGGATCCTGGCCGTGATGGTCGGCTCATTTTTCGCGATCGCCAGCGCCCGATCGTAGTCCGCATGCGCCTCCAGGAGTTGGTCACTAAATTCCAGAAGGTTCGCATGCCACGTGTAAATGCGGCAGGCCAGTTCCCGATACTGTGGTCGTAAATCGCGGAGCGTTGGCTCGAGTGTCGAGAGCTTCCAGTCGGACGCCGATGCGTAATACCGCGCGGCGATGTGCAGCGGATTGTCTGCGCGTTCGAGGAGCGCGACGGCACGGGCGTAGTCCTTCTCCTTGAACGCAACGAGCCCTTGCTCCAGCGCTGCCGGATCGCGCGTTCGCTCCATGGCCGCGACAACTGCCAGCGGATAGTGCTCGCCTGCAGCCGCGAGTGCGGTCGCAAGCCGGCGCGCGTTCACGCGATCGCGCAGGTCGGATTTTTCGAACCATCGCGCCGCGTCGGCCGGAAACTCGCGCACGATCTGCGTCAACTTCGCTGGGTCGTTCCGGTCTAACGCATTCGCAATGTTGTCCGCGCTCCAGACCGGCACGTCCTGGTTCAGCCCGAGCCGTTCCTCGATGCGCGCGCGGTCGGCGCCGTTCGCGGTCTGCAGCGCACGCAGCAATTGGACCGGATCCGTTCCCCTCCAATCCGCCGGTTCCGTGTTTTCTCTATTGCAGGCCAATGCGGCACTGCAGAGGAACAGAACGATGCTGACCGGTCTCTTCACTGTTTCCATACAATACGCCGTTCACGCAACTGGGTGGCAGCAATGACCCGCGACGATCTTTTCCGGCTTCTGTATGGACGTTATTACGGGCGCATGCTACGGTTCTTCCGCCAGGTCTTTCGTCTGTCCGAGGAGGATGCGCAGGAGCTGACGCAGGACTCGTTCGTCCGCTTCTATCGCGCAATGGACGAATACCGCGGCGAGGCGCAATGGGCGCTGCTGGAGACGATCGCCCGGAATGTCGGCTATAACCGCGTGCGCTCGCTGACCACGGTCAAGCGCGGCGGCGTCCGGACGGAGGCGCTCGAAGACGGCGAGCAGCGCCACGATCCGCCGGACGTCAAGCAGAGGCATCCTGTAGAGAAGATGATCGAGGCCGAGCAACTGCAACGAATGCAACAGGCCATCGATGAGCTGCCCAAGGGACAGCGGCTGTGCGTGCAGCTATCCCTCGCGGACCGCAGCCAGGAAGAGATCGCGCAGGAGTTGCGGATCTCGGTCGTGGCGGTGAAATCGCGCATCCGCGATGCAAAGCGGACGTTGCGCGAACGGCTGGGAGAGGAATCCCCACTCCCGGAGGAGTGAATCATGACGAACAAATCGGATTGGCAGGAAGCGAACCGCCGATTGACGGCGGAACAGCGGAAGACCCTCGGCGACCCTCCGACGGCGGAGGAGATGCAGGCGTTCAGCCGCGGCGAGCTGAGTGAGAGTGAAGAAGAGCGCATTCGCGATCTCCTGGTCGCGTATCCGGAACTGTCGCGGATGTACGCCGCGCCGTTCCCCGAGGAGGGCCAGCCGGGGGTTTCGAATGAGGAAATCGCGGCGGGCCTGAAAGACGTGCAGCGGCGGCTCGGCGTGCCTGCAGTTCCCCTGCGTCCGCCAGTGCGCCGCTATCTGCCCACGACCATCGCGGCGGCGCTTGCGCTGCTGTTTTTCGGACTATTCGTGCAAGCCGAAAGCCGCGCGCGCAACGTCCAGCCGCGCATCCTCGGCGCGCCCCAGGAGATCTATCCCGATGCCAACCGCGGCCCCGCTGCGCCCACTCCCCTGCGGAAGGATGGAGAGGCATACCTGCTGAAAGCGCACCTCCTCAACCAGGTGCGCTACCCGCACTACCGTATCGAGCTGCACGACGCCAAAGACCTGGTCTGGACCAGCCACGCGTCAGAGCCGGGTGCGGACGATTCTTTCCAGATCGTCATCCCGCATGACTTCCTGCGAACAGGCGGCGCGTATCAACTGCGCATCTTCGGCATTGATGGGAACACGAGCCGCCACGTCGGCTCCTACGACGTGGCGGCTCCTGCGGAGTGACGCCTACGGCGCCGTAGTGAACTGCCACGACACGTTCGGACCCATGTTGTCCGGCGGGTCGTTGGTGTCGGTGTCGGTGACACTGGCGGAGAGAACGGTGACGGTGCAGAGCTCGTTCGGCGAGAAGTCGACGTCGGGGTTGACGGTGAACGTCACGGCCGGGCTGGCGCTGACGGTGCTCGTGTGAGCGCCGGAGGTCGCGCAGGAGATGTTGACGCCGGTGAGGGAGACGCTTTCGGTGAAGGTGATGGTGATGTTCGAGCTCACCGGCACGTTGGTCGTGCCGTCGTTGGGCGAGGTGGATTGGATCTGCGGGTTGGCGTCGACGGAGAACGAGAAGACGTAGTTCGCGGGCAGGTTGTCGGGCGGATCGCCGGCGTCGGTGTCGGTGATCTGCGCGGCGATGACCGTCACGGTGCAGGTCTGGCCGGCCGTGAACGATGCCGTCAGCACGTGGGTGGACGTGCCGTTGCCGCTCAGCGTGACCGGCCGGTTCGTCGGGCAGAAGATGGTGTAGGCGGTGCCGCTGGCGGTCACGGCTTCGCTGTAGTTGATGGTGATCGCCTGGCCCAGTACCTGATTGGTGGCGCCGTTCGCCGGTGTCGTCGAGAGGACGCTCGGCGCGGAGTCGGTGGTGAATGACCACGAGACGTCGGGGCCGGGGTTGTCCGGCGGATCATTCGCGTCGACGTCGGTGACACTCGATGAGAGGACGGTGGTCGTGCAGGTCTCGCCCTGCGAGTAGTCGATGTCGGGATTGATCGTCCAGGTGATGTTGTCGCTCGTGGTCAGAACGCTGGTGTGAGCGCCCGAGACCGTGCAGTTGATGTTGACTGTCGTCATGTTGACGGCCTCACTCCACCCGATGGTGGTGTTGGCGTTGGTCGCCACGTTGGTCGCGCTGTCGTTCGAGATCGTGAGGATCTGCGGGTTTGCGTCGACGGAGAACGTGAAGACGTAGTTCGCGGCCAGGTTGTCCGGCGGATCGTTCGTGTCGGTGTCGGAAATCTGCGCGGCGAGGACGGTGACGGTGCAGGTCTGACCGGCCGGGAGATTCGAGTTGGGATCGAGCGTGTGGGTCGCGGTGCCGTTGCCGGACAGCACGAATGCGCGGTTGGTATTGCACACGATCGTGTACGCGCTGCCGCTGGCGGTCACGGGCTCGCTGAACGTGATCACGATGTTCGAGTTCGACGCGAGACTCGTCGCGCCGTTCGCCGGCGTCGTGGCGATGACGCTCGGCGCGGCATCGACCGTGTACGTCCACGAGACGTCCGGTCCCATGTTGTCGGGCGGATCGTTCGTGTCGGTATCGGTCACGTTCGCCGAGAGGACGCTGATCGTGCAGGTCTCACCCGAGCTGAAGTCGACGTCGGGGTCGACCGTGAAGCTGACGGCCGGGCTCGCGCTGACGACGTTCGAATGCGAGCCGGAGACGGTGCAGTTGATGCCGACCGCGGCGAGCGAGACGCTCTCGGTGAAGGTGATGGTGATGTTCCCGTCGGCCGCGATCGTCGATCCGTCGTTCGGCGAGGTGGACTGGATCTGCGGGTTCGAATCGACGGAGAACGAGAAGACGTAGTTCGCGGCCATGGTGTCCGGCGGATCGTTCGCGTCCGTGTCCGAGATCTGCGCGGCGAGGACCGTGACCGTGCAGGTCTGGCCCGCCGGCAGGTTGCTCGTCGGATCGAGCGTGTGCGTCGCGGTGCCGTTGCCGCTCAGCGTGAACGTCCGGCTCGAGTTGCACTGGATCGTATATGCAGAGCCGCTCGCGGTGACGGGCTCGCTGTACGTGATCACGATGTTCACGTTCGAGGCGCTATTCGTCGTCCCGTTCGCCGGCGTCGTGGCGGTGACCGAAGGCTGCGCGTCGGTGGTCCACTGCCACGAGACGTCCGGACCGGGGTTGTCGGGCGGATCGTTCGTGTCGTTGTCCGTCACGGTCGCCGAGAGGACCTGAATCGTGCACAGCTCGCCCGGCGAGAAGTCGACGTCGGGATCGACCGTCCAGGTGATGCTGTCGCTCGTGCTGAGCGTGCTCGTGTGCGATCCCGAAGTCGCGCAGTTGATGTTGACCGACGTCATGGTGACGGCTTCGGTCCACGTAATGTTCTGATTCGTGTTCGTCGCCACGTTGGTGGAGCCGTCATTCGGCGAGAGGGAGATGATCTGCGGGTTCCCGTCGGTCGTGAACGAGAAGCTGTAGTCCGCCGTCAGGTTGTCCGGCGGGTCGCCGGCATCGACGTCGGAGATCTGCGCGGCGAGGATCGTGACCGTACAGGTCTGGCCCGCCGGCAGGATCGAATTCGGATCGAGCGTATGCACGGCCGTGCCGTTGCCGCTCAGGACGAACGCCCGCGAGCTGTTGGACGGCGTGCACTTGATCGTGTACGCCGTGCCGCTCGCGGTGACGGGCTCGCTGTACGTGATGACGATGTTCGAGTTCGTGGCGAGGCTGGACCCGCCGCCGGCCGGCGTCGTGGCCGTCACGCTCGGCGCGGCGTCGGTCGTGTACTCGAACGAGATGTCCGGACCCATGTGGTCGGGCGGATCGCTCGTGTCGGTGTCGGAGACGTCCGCCGAGAAGACCGTGACGGTGCAGGTCTCGTTCTCGGCGAAGTCGGTGTCGGGATCCGCCGTCCAGGTGATGTTGTCGCTCGTCGAGAGGACGCTCGAGTGCGAGCCCGAGCCGGTGCAATTGATGCCGACAGCGTTGAGGCTGACGCTCTCGGTGAAGGTGATGGTGAAGTTCGTGTTCGTGGCGATGCCGGTCCCCTCACTCGGGGAGATGGACTGGATCTGCGGATTCGCGTCGACCGAGAACGTGAAGACGTAGTTCGCGGCCATGGTGTCGGGCGGATCGCCGGCGTCGACGTCGGAGATCTGCGCCGCGATGACCGTGACCGTGCAGGTCTGGCCCGCCGTCATGTTCGTGGTCGGATCGAGCGTGTGTACGGCGGTGCCGTTGCCGCTCAGCGTGTACGTCCGGTTGCCCGGGCAGGTGATGGTGTACGCGCTGCCGCCGGCGGTGACGGGCTCACTGTAGGTGATGACGATGTTCGTGTCCTGATTGAGGTTCGTCGCGCCGTTCGCCGGCGAGGTGGAGATGACACTCGGCGCGGAGTCGGTCGTGATCTGGTACGAGAAGTCGGGGCCGGGATTGTCGGGCGGATCGTTGGCGTCGTTGTCCGTGACGCTGGCCGACGTGATCGAGATCGTGCACGTCTCGCCCGCCACGAAGTCGGTGTCCGGATTGATCGTCCAGGTGACGTTGTCGCTCGTGGAGAGCACGCTCGTGTGGCTCCCGGACGCGGTACAGCTGATGCCGACCGTCGTCATCGTCACGGCCTCGGTCCACGTCAGGTTGAGGTTCGTGTTGACGGCGTTGTTCGTGGTGCCGTCGTTCGGCGACAGGGAAACGATCTGCGGATTCGCGTCGGTCGTGAACGAGAAGCTGTAGTCCGCCGCCATGTTGTTCGGCGGATCGTCGGCGTCGACGTCGCTGATCTGCGCGGCGAGGACGCTGACGGTGCAGGTCTGGCCCGCCGGCAGGATCGTGCTCGGATCGAGCGTGTGCACGGCCGTGCCGTTGCCGCTCAGCACGAACGGCCGCGAGCTGTTGGAGGGCGTGCACTTGATCGTGTAGGCCGTGCCGCTGGCGGTGACGGGCTCGCTGTACGTGATGACGATGTTCACGTTCGTCGCGCTGTTGGTCGAGCCGGTCGTGGGGCTCGTGCTGCTGACGAACGGCGCGGCGTCGAGCGTGATCGTGAAGGAGCAGCTCGCGGAGGTGTCCGCGCCGCCGTTCGCGGTGCCGCCGTCGTCGCGCAGACGGATGGTGATGTTCGCGCTGCCGCTCACGCCCGCGACGGGAGTGAACGTGAGCGTGCCGCTCGTGCTGACCGCCGGCTGCACGCTGAAGATGGCGGAGTTCGAGTTCGCCGTGATCTCGAACGTCAGCACCTGCGACGACTCATTCGGGCCGGCGCTGATCGCGCTCGCCCAGTTCGCCTGCGAGAACGCGCCGCCGTTGCTGTCCGCCACAACGTTCGCGCCGCAGGTGAACGACGGCGCGTCGTTCACGGCCGTGACGGTGATGCTGCTGGTCTGTGGATTTGAGGTGTCGTCGCCGCCGTTGGCGACACCGCCGTTGTCCTGCGCCTCGACGGAGATCGTCGCGCTGCCGTTTGCATTCGCGGCCAGCGTGAACGTCAACGTTCCGCTGGCGCTGACCGCGGGCTGCACGCTGAACAATGCGTTGTTGGTGTTCGTGACGTTGAAGCTCACGGTCTGGCTGCTGGTCTCATCCGTCGTTGGTCCGGCGGAGATGGACGTGACCCAGTTCGCGTAGGCCGACGCGCCGGAATCCTCGAGCACCGTGACCGGCGAGCCGATCGTGAACGCCGGCGGATCGTTGACCGCGACGACGGTGATCGACGCGT
>DATFHJ010000100.1:0-5054 GCA_035248585.1 Thermoanaerobaculia bacterium | reverse complement strand
CGGCGAATTTCTCTACTTCACGCGCTACGACGCGCTGCCGTACGGCATCCTCTTCCGCGTCTCGATTCTCGGCGGCGAGCCGCAGCAGCTCGTGCGCGACGTCGACACGCGCCCCGCGCTTTCGCCCGACGGAAAGTCGCTCGCCTTCGCCCGCGACGATTTCAACACCGGCGCGACGACGGTGATGGTCGCGAACGCCGACGGCACGAACGCGCGCATGCTGGCGACGTTCCGCCTCCCCGACCGCGTCGCCGCTCCCACGTGGTCGCCCGACGGCGACGCGCTGGCCGTCGCCCGCGGCGCGAAGCTGACCATCGTCGCATTTCCCAAAGGAACGGCCCGCACGCTCGAGACCAGCGCCCAGCTCGACGCCTTCCGCGGCGTCGCCTGGCCGGAACGCGATCGCATCGTCGTCTCAGGGACGACCGACAATTCCGCCGGCCGCTTCCGGCTCTGGAGCATCGATCCCTCGAGCGGCGACTCCACGCCGATGACGAACGATCTCGCCGATCTCTATGCACCGTCCGTGGCGACGAGCGGCTCGATCTCCGCGCTGCAGGTCATCCGCCAGGCGAACGTGTTCGAGACCGACGCGCGCGGATCGTCGACGCGCCAGCTGACGACCGGCATCGACGCCGCGAACGGACTCACCGGCGTCGCGTGGAGCGGCGACGGCGTCGTCTACTCGTCGACCGCCGACGGCAAGCCCGATCTCTGGCTGCTGCGCCCCGAGCACTCGGCGACGCGGCTCACCGATGACAGCGCGTACGAGTCCTATCCCGCTGCGGCACCGGACGGATCGCAGATCCTCTACCTCGCGAACACGGCAAAGAGCCACTCGATCTGGAGCGTGCGGCCCGATGGAACGGAGCGGCGGCAGGTCACGAACGGCCCGCGCGACGGCGACTTTGCGATCTCGCCCGATTCGAAGCGGCTCGCCTGGGCGTCGCTCGATCAGCGCGCGAACACGTGGGAATTGTGGACGATGCCACTCGCCGGCGGCGCGAAGACGCGCATCGCCGCGAGCCCGAGCATTCTCGTCGACGTCCGCTTCACGCCCGACGGCGCGTCGATCGTGTTCACGGGCTACGAGAACACGATGCGCCGCGTCTATCGTGTGCCGGCGTCGGGCGGGCGCGCGGTGCCGCTGACGAATCAGCGCGCGAATCAGCCGTCGATCTCGCCCGACGGCCGCACGATCGCCTGCACGTACGGCTTCGAGGAGTCGCGCCAGTCGCACCTCGCGCTGATCGACGTCGCCAGCGGGCGCGTGAAGGCGCTCGACGTCGAGGGATCGGCGTACCGCTGGCTTCCCGACGGCAAGGCGCTCTCGTTCGTGCGCAGCGAGAACGGCGTGAGCGATCTCTGGCTGCAAGCCCTCGACGGCAGCGCGCCACGGCGCCTCACGCACTTTAACGAAGGCACGATCAACGACTACGCCTGGAACGCGGCCGGCACCCGCGCGGTGATTTCCCACATCGTCGATTCCTCGGATGTCGTGCTGATGAAGTGACATCCAACTCGCTTCGTTCATCGTAGAGAGAGCGTGAAGCCATTCACGCTCGCCCTCGCTCTCTTCGCCGCGCCGATCGCGTCGGCCCACGATTTCTGGATCGAGCCATCGTCGTTTCATCCAGCAGCGAACGAGCTCGTCACCGCCGGACTGCGCGTCGGACAGAAGATGCAGGGCGACCCCGTCCCGCGCATCCCGCCGCTGGTCGAGCGATTCGTGCTTCGCAGCAACGACGGGGAGAGCCCGATGATCGGCCGCCCCGGCAGCGACCCCGCGGGCGCGACCCGCATCGCGGCGCCCGGACTGCACTGGATCGGCTATCAAAGCGCCGCGTCCTCGGTGATCCTCGACGCGCAGAAGTTCCAGTCGTATCTCCGCGAAGAAGGCCTCGACCGCATCACCCCAAAGCCCGAAAACCGCGAGCGCTTCTACCGCTGCGCCAAATCCCTCCTGGCTGCCGGTGGAGGACAGGCAATCCTGCCTGTCCCCCTCGGCTTCACCCTGGAGCTCATCCCCCGCAAAAATCCATATGCGCTGCGCGCCAACGGCGAGCTGCCAATCGCCCTCCTCTTCCGCGAAAAACCCATCGCCAACGTGCTCATCGTCGCGATGAGCAAGGACGATCCCGAGCATCCCGTCCGCGCGCGCACCGACAGCCGCGGCCGCGCCACCCTCCGCCTGACCCGCCCCGGCTTCTGGCTCATCAAAGCCGTGCACATGGAGCCCGCACCAACCGGCAGCGGCGCCGATTGGGAAAGCTGGTGGGCCTCCCTCACCTTCGATCTCGCCAAGTGAAGCGATCTGTCCTGGCCGTCCTATTCGTCCTATCCAGTCCTCTCTTCGCCCACGAGCTAGGCGTCGTCCAGGTCAACGCCACCTTCCACAAAGACGCCACCTACACCATCGTCCTATCCGTTGATCGTGAGCATCTGGCGCCGGGCATGCGCCCCGAAATCTTCGCCCAGCGCGCGCGCCTCTTCTTCGACGGCAAGCCCGTGACCCCGACGATCGAGCACCTCCGCCTCACCGGCCGCACGCCGCCCGGCGTCTCCCGATTCACGTTCGCCGACGACGCGATCCCGAACTTCTTCGTGATCAAGCTGCGCAGCGAAGGCCGCGACGGCGTCGTCACGCAATGGGTCGAGCACGGAAAAACGAGCGAGCCCTTTCTCCTCGACCGCGCCGTCGTCCCGCAACGCCGCTGGAAGATCGTGCAGCTCTACCTTTCCCTCGGCTTCACGCACATCCTCCCCCGCGGTCTCGACCACGTCCTCTTCGTCCTCGGCATCTTCCTCCTCGCCGTCCAACTGCGCCCCGTCCTCTGGCAAGTCTCGGCCTTCACCCTCGCCCATACGATCACCCTCGCCCTCACCGTCTACGGCGTCGTCTCCCTCCCGCCCTCGATCGTCGAGCCCTTGATCGCCCTCTCGATCGTCTACGTCGCGGTCGAAAACCTCTTCACCTCGAGACTCCACGCCTGGCGCCCCCTGATCGTCTTCTGCTTCGGCCTATTGCACGGCATGGGCTTCGCCGGCGTCCTCACCGGCATCGGCCTCCCCCGCTCCGAATTCCTCCCCGCCCTCCTCGCCTTCAACGCCGGCGTCGAGCTCGGCCAACTGACCGTCATCCTCGCCGCGTTCGTGCTGGTGGGCGTCTGGTTCCGGAACAAAACGTGGTACCGGAAGAGGATCGTGATTCCGGGATCGCTGGTGATTGCGGGCGTGGGGTTGTTTTGGTTCGTGCAGCGGATCGCGTGATCGGAACGCCGGCGTCCTCGCCGGCTGGCCGGGCGCCGTCCCGGCGCCCCACGGGGCGGCGGCGAGACGCCGCAGGATCAGCCGCCGAGGACGGCGGCGTTCCCCATAACGTTGTATCGTCAAGCCATGCAAACGCTGCGGCCTACCCTGTTCCTGCTGATCTTTCTCGCCGCTTGTGCCGGCGAGAAAACCCAGCCCGCGCCGACCCAGACGCAGCCTTCGACGACGTCGAGCGCGCAAACAACTTCTTCCGAGGCTGCAGAAGCCGAAAAGGGAGTGTGGGCCGGGCAGATCAGGATCGACGCACATGCGGGCACCGCGACGCTCAATTATGTCGGCGCGGAAAGTGGGGATTGGGTTCCGTTCCGATTCCGCACGGACTCGCAGGCCGGCGCGAAAATCCTCGCCGTGTGCGCGGATGAGGATCTTTGTGAGATCGAAGGGGCGGTCCGTTTTCTGGACGAACCGCCGCCTGAAAATGCGTCCGCGGTCGGGGAGATCGTCAGCGTCGATCGCGTGAAGAAGCTCCCGCCCGAACGCTAGCTGATATAGGCGAAAATCATCGGGACTGAGACCTGGATGGTCGCAGTGCCGCTGACCTTGCGCGCCTTGATCTCGATCTTCACCGTGTCGCCCGTCACCGCCGTGAACGACCCGCCGCGCCTGGCGCAGCTCAAATCGCCGTCGGCGCCGTCGAATTGCCACAGCAGCGTCGAGGTGGTCACGCCGTTATGCGTCACCTTTGCCCATAATTCGACCCAGTTGCTGCTGCTGTTCGTCGGGTCATTGAACTCCACGCGGATACTGGAGTCCCAATACTCCAGGTCGTCCTCACTGGCCGTGAACGTGTAACTGATGTTCGCTTGAGAGGAAGTTCCGATGGTCCAGGCCGGCGTGCTGTAGCACCACATGGTCGAGTATTCCTGGTCGCCGTTGTCGGAGAGGCACGTCTGCTCGGGTGTGTAGTCCCACCACGAGAGCGGCGACATGTAATACGGGCCTGCGGGCGGGGTGGGACAGACCGCGAAGGCGCTTGGAGCGGTTACGGCCACAGCTGTTAGAACCAGTACTGCCAACGTCAGGCGTTTCGTCATCATTGACCTCCACGGGCACTATGCCCGTGGAGGTCAATGCCGAATAGAGACATTTAGTGACGGCAGGCGGGGTCAACCGGCATTACGGCTTGTACTCCGCGGCGGAAATAAAACGCCCATCGTTCGTGGCATTATCGATCACGACCGCGTAGCACACCGCCGCTTCCTGCGGGTCGAATTGCACGTAGCCGCCGCTGACGATCGCTGTAATGGCGGTCTGGCCCCAGCTGTTCGCAGCGAGATTGAGCGTCGCCGTGCCGAGCTGCTGTTTTCCGCTGTTGTCGAAGACGGTCGCCGTCACGACGTTCGCCACGTCGGACTGATTGAAGCAACCGATGTTCGTGCGGAAATTCGAATCCACCGTAATGCCGGGGCTGTAGGAGCGCGAGCTGGAGCCGGCGAATTCGAGCGCCGGCACGGTCGTGCCGTAGCGCGTGCCGCTCGTGCGCACTTCCGTGTTCACAATGAACCGGTTTCCGGGATTGGCCCGGAACACCACCGCGCCGCTGCCGGTGTAATTGAACACTTCCGACAGAAAGTTCGAATACGTCTTCAGCTCGCCGGCGGCCAGGACGATCACGCGATTGGCGGCGAAGCCGTTTCCGCCATACAGCGTCGCTTCCATCGAATAGGCGGTCGACGTCGGATTGAAGAGCGCGACATAGGTCTGAAACGTGCCGCCGATTCCGG
>DATFHJ010000099.1:0-5288 GCA_035248585.1 Thermoanaerobaculia bacterium | reverse complement strand
AGCAGCGCCTGGGTGTTCGCGGTGATGCCGAGCGCGCTGGCGAAGAAGTCGAGGTATTCCTTGCGCTCGTTCCCCTTGAGAGAAATGACGTTCTTGAACTCCTGGCCCGGTCCGCCGCCTTCACCGACCGGCTGCATGATGACCGAGACGTCCACGTCTTCGGCGGAGAGGTTGGAGATGTAGACGTCGGAGACGAACGTGCCGCTCGCGCCGCCGGCGTGCACCGCGATGGGAATGTAGGTCTGATCTGCACCACGGAAGTTGCTCGCGGATGCGCCAAACGCGCAGACAATCAAAGCCGCCGCAACACCAAGCTTCTTCATGAACATTTTCTCCCCTTTAACTAACCGCTGGATTTTAGATATTTGAAGTATATCACCGGATATGCTGGACGCGCATTCTAAACGATCTTTTGCATGATCCACACTACTGTCTCGGATGCTATACGGACGTGTTGTACGAAACGTCACAAGGAAAAGCATGCGTCTCGATCGCGCTCTGAGTGAGAAATTTCCCGGGCACAGCCGCTCCGCCCTGGCGCGTCTGATCGAAGAAGGCCACGTGAGGATAGACGGCCGTCCGGCGAAAAAACCCTCGCAGCAGGTCGAGGCCGAACAGCGGATCGAAGTCGACTTTCCCCCTCCCGCGCCGGCGACGATCGAAGCCCAGGAACTGCCGCTGCACATTCTTCATGAGGACGCGGATCTGGTCGTCATCGACAAACCAGCCGGCCTCGTCGTTCATCCAGCTGCGGGCCACCGCGATCAGACGCTCGTGAACGCGCTCCTGTTTACGGTGAAGGACCTCAGCGGCATCGGCGGCGAGCTCCGCCCCGGCATCGTCCACCGCCTCGACAAAGACACGAGCGGCGTGATGGTGATCGCAAAAAACGACGAAGCGCACCGCAAGCTCACCGCCGCCTGGCCGACGGACGCCGTGCGCAAGGAATACCTGGCCCTGGTCTACGGAACCCCCTCCCCGGACCGCGGCACCATCGACGCCCCCATCGCCCGCGACCCCCGCGACCGCAAACGCATGGCCGTGGTCCCGGGCGGGCGGCGGGCCATCACGGAGTACGAAGTCGTGGAGCGCCTCCGCGCCACGTCCCTCGTGCGCTGCACGCTCCGCACGGGACGCACACATCAGATCCGCGTGCACCTGAAATCGATCGGACATCCGATCGTTGGCGATCCCGTGTATTCGGGACCGCAGTGGCGGGGGATTCCGGATAAGCGAGTGCAGCGAGCGTTGTCTTCATTGGGGCGCCAAGCGCTGCATGCGGTGAAGATCACCCTGCCCCATCCGAGGACGGGAAGCGTGATGACGTTCGAGAGCGCGTTGGCGGGAGACGTGGCGCGGGTACTCGAGGAGCTGCGTTGATGGGTCGCCCGGTTACCGGTCTCCCGGTTTCCCGGTCGCGAGTTCACAGTTGCGGACCCAATTGATCAGGCCGGAGAGTGCACGGTCGGAAACTGCCGCCATTCTCCATACGTGAGCCGCCCTTGCCCTTCCGCGATGTTGCTGATCACTCCGACGGCAGCTTTTCGCACCTGAGACACCAACCCATATATCTCCTGCCTGGGGAACGTAGCCGTCGCGTCATAGACGGCGACTACAACTTCAAGCGCGCGCTTGAACGCAACCAGATCATGAAATTTGCGCATTGATTTGTTGGTGAAGAGAGAGCGCGAGCCGCGCGGCTCGCGTGTGGGAACACGCATGTTACCTCGGCACCGGGTGACCGGGAACCCGGGCAACCTACGAACCCAGCCTCTCGATCACCCCTAACACCAACTGCGTGAACTGCGCCTGCACGCGCTGCGTCGTCTCCATCACTTCTTCGTGCGTGAGCTTCTGCTTGAAGACGCCGGCGGCCATGTTGGTGATGCAGGAGATGCCGAGGACGGGGATGCCCATGTGGGACATGGCGATCACTTCGGGGACGGTCGACATGCCGACGGCGTCGGCGCCGATGATGCGGAAGGCGCGGATCTCTGCCGGCGTCTCGTAGGTCGGGCCGGAGAGGGCGAGGTAGACGCCTTCCTGCAACTGGATGCCTTTGATGTCTTTCGCAACCTCTTTCGCGATGTTGCGCAGGGACTCGGGATACGCCTCGCTCATGTCGGGGAAGCGCAGGCCGAGCGCTTCGATGTTCGGGCCGCGCAGCGGGTTCTGCCCCATGAAGTTGATGTGATCGGTGATGAGCATCAGGTCGCCGGAGCTGTAGGACGTGTTGATGCCGCCGGCGGCGTTGGTGACGACGAGCTTCTGAATGCCGAGCTTTCCGAGGACGCGCGAGAGGAACATCACTTCATCCATCTCGTAGCCTTCGTAAAAGTGCACGCGTCCCTGCATCACCGCGACGGGCAGATCCTTCGCGCGGCCGAGGATGAGCCGGCCCTGATGCCCGAGCACCGTCGACGCGCGCGCGCCGGGGATCTCGCCGTACGGGATCGCGGTCTCGACGTCGATGGCATCGACGACGTGGCCGAGTCCCGACCCGAGGATCACGCCGACCACGGGTTGGAGCGACGATTTGCTGCGGACGTACTGCACTGCGTTTTGGATCGACTCGATCATGGGGGCGGAGGATAAACCAGAAACAGGTTTCCCGGTCACCCGGTCACCCGGTTTCCCGGTACCGGGTGACCGGGCGACTGGGTAACCGGGAAACCCCGTTTCTGGTTTACCATCACCGCCGGCCCACAAATCCAGCGAGTACGGAGCGGACGAGTATGGAGCGTTTCACTGCGCTGATCGGATTCTTTGCCATCCTGGCCATCGCCTGGTTGTTTTCCTCGAATCGCAAGGCCATCAAATGGCGCCCGGTCATCTGGGGTCTCCTGCTGCAGATCGTGGTGGCGATCCTGGTGCTGAAAGGCAAGCAGATCGAGGCCGCGCTCTCATCGATTGCGCTGCCGCTGACCCATGCCGGCGCGGCGCTGGTCGTGATCGCGCTCGCAATCGTGGCGTATCTCATCGCCCGATTCGTTCCGGCGGCGTCGAAAGCCGTCTGGATCGCGTTCGGCGTGGTCGCCGCGTACTTTTTCCTCGCCTTCAATCTCCTGGCCTTCATCTTCGAGACGATGAAGCACGTGGTCACGCAGCTGATCGGATACACGGCAGAAGGCGCGAAGCTGGTGTTCGGTCCATTGGGAGATCCGGCGACCCTCGGGGTGATTTTCGCCACGCAGATTCTGCCGACGATCATCTTCATCGCGTCGATCTTCGCGATTCTCTACTACCTCGGCATCATGCAGATCGTCGTGCGCTTCTTCGCGAAGCTCATGCTGCGCTTCATGGGAACGTCCGGCGCGGAGTCGACGTCCGTCGCCGCGTCAATCTTCATGGGACAGACCGAGGCGCCGCTGACCATCCGGCCGTTCCTCGACCGCATGACGCAATCCGAGCTGATGACGATCATGACCGCCGGAATGGCGCACGTCTCCGGCGGCATCATGGCGGCGTACGTGATGATCGCGAAGGTCGACGTCACGCACCTCCTCACCGCCGTGATCATGACGGCGCCGGGCGCGATCATGATGTCGAAGATCTTCGTGCCGGAGACCGAGGAGCCGGAAACGGGCGGCGAGGCCAAGATCGAAGTGCCGAAGCAGGACGTGAATGTCATCGACGCCGCGGGACGCGGTGCGATCGAAGGTCTGCACCTCTCGCTCAATGTCGCCGGAATGCTGATCGCGTTCGTCGCGCTCGTCGCGCTGATCAACGGGATGTTCGGATTCGTGCACGATTGGCTCGCCGGAGCGGCTCCGGCAATCGCCGCTTATTTCCCGGCCAGCCTGGACACTCTGCTGGGATGGATCTTCCGTCCGATCGCATGGGCGATGGGCGTGTCGTGGAAGGACACGACGATCGTCGGCAACCTCCTCGGCACGCGCATGGTGCTGAACGAGTTCATCGCCTTCCTGAACCTCGGCAAACTTCCTGAAGGCGCGCTCGATCCGCGCAGCAAGATCATCGCGACCTACGCCCTCTGCGGCTTCGCCAACTTCTCGTCCATCGCCATCCAGATCGGTGGCATCGGCTCGCTCGCGCCGACGCGGCGCGGAGATCTCGCGCGGTTGGGATTGCGGGCGATGATCGCGGGGACGCTGGCGAATTTCTTGACGGCGACGATTGCGGGGATGTTGTTGTAGCCGGCGGGATCAACTAAAAACTACGGCACGAACTTATACCCCACCCGATGCACCGTCAGCAGGTGCCTCGGCTCCGACGGCGTGTTCTCCACCTTCTGCCTCAGCCGCGCCATGTGCGTGTCCACGGTGCGGGTGAACGCGGCGCTGTCGTAGCCCCACACGTGATTGAGCAGTGCTTCGCGGCTCACGACTTGTTCGGCGTGGTCGATGAAGTAGCGGAGGATGCGGAACTCGCGAGGCGTCAGCTCGATGGCGCCGCCGTTTTTCGAGGCCTGGTAGGTGCGGAAGTCGAGCATCACGTCGCCGAAGGCGAACTCGTCGCCGGCGGTGGTGCGGTGGACGCGGCGCAGCACGGCTTCGACGCGCGCCAGCAGTTCCATGAAGCTGAACGGCTTCGTCACGTAATCGTCCGCGCCGAGCTTCAGGCCCACGATCTTGTCGATCTCCTGCCCGCGCGCGGTGAGCATGATGATCGGCGTCTGCTTGCCGTTGCGGCGAAGCTCCTTGCAGACATCGAGGCCGCTCTTTTTCGGCAGCATCACGTCGAGAACGATCAGGTCATGATCGCCGTGCGTGGCCAGGCGCAGCCCGTCCTCGCCGTCGGCGGCCATCTCCACGCCGTATCGTTCGAACTCGAAGCCGTCGCGCAGGGCGACGGACATGGCCGGGTCGTCTTCGACGATGAGGATGTTGGTCATGCGAACTCCGCGGTTTGAACTGCAACCTGCTGCTGCGACTTGCGCGGCAGAACGATGGTGAACGTCGTTCCCTCGCCCGGCGTGCTGGTCACTTCCACGCGGCCGCCGTGCGCCTGCACCACGTGCTGGACGATCGACAGTCCGAGGCCGCTGCCCTTGACGTCGTGCACCAGGGCGCTGCCGACGCGGTAGAACTTCTCGAAGATCTTCTTCTGCTCTGACGCGGCGATGCCGATGCCGTTGTCGTGCACCGACACGCGGACATCGTCGCCGCGCGTGGCGATCGCGACCTCGATCCGCTTGTTGCCGTTCGAGTACTTGACCGCGTTGTCGAGCAGATTCACCAGCGCCTGCGCGAACGCATCCTTGTCGATCAGCAGCGCGGGCACGCCGTCGTCGGCGCGGAAGTCGATCGACACGCCTTTCTCGCGCA
>DATFHJ010000098.1:0-5192 GCA_035248585.1 Thermoanaerobaculia bacterium | reverse complement strand
AGAAGGGCGCCGGCGCGCTGCTGTTCACCGAGGAGGCGCTGCCGCCGGAATCGATGCGCAGTCTGGTCCGCGCGCTGGAGAAGCAGCCGGCGTGGTCCGAAGTGCCGGTCATGATCCTCACCGGCCTGCCGTCGCTCGAGGTCAAAGTCCGTTCGTTTCACGAGCTCGCCCGCCTCACGAACGTCACGCTCATCGACCGGCCGGTGCGCATCCAGAGCCTGATCAGCACCGCGCAATCGGCGCTCGCCGCGCGGAGGCGGCAGTACGAAGTGCGCGAGCTGATGGACAAGCTCGAAGACCGCGTGCACGAGCGCGACCGCTTCCTGGCGATCCTCGGCCACGAGCTGCGCAATCCGCTGGGCGCGATCCTGCTGGCCTCGCAGATGCTCGACGGCGACGAACGGCTCGACGGCGCGCACGCGCGGCTCATCGAGCGGCAGTCGCGCCATCTCACGCGCATCGTCAACGACCTGCTCGATCTCTCGCGCGTCGTTTCCGGAAAAATCGTCGTCAAGCCGCAGATCGTTGATCTGCGCCGCCTCGCGCAGCAGACGCTCGAGACGCTCCACGAGTCGGCGCGCTCCCACGAGGTGTCGGTCGAATTGCGGATTCCGAACGAGCCGCTGTCCATCAGCGCCGATCCCGTGCGCATCGATCAGATCATCAACAACGTGCTGACGAACGCGATCAAGTACACGCCGGAGCAAGGACACGTCATCGTCAGTCTCGAGCGCGACGACTGCCACGCGATCGTTCGCGTCGAAGACGACGGCGTCGGCATCGCGCCGGAGCGCATCGGCTCGATCTTCGAGCTCTTCGCCCAGGCCGAGAATGCGATCGGGCGCTCGCAGGGCGGCATGGGCATCGGCCTCGCGCTCGTGCGCACGCTGGTCGAGCTGCATGGCGGATCGATCGAAGCGAAGAGCGACGGAATCGGGAAGGGGAGCAGCTTCACGATCCGCTTTCCGCTGGCGGTGGCGCCGGCGGTCGACGCGCAGCCCGCGTCGCCTGTTGTGCGCGAGCAATCGCCGCCGCGCACGATCGTGATCGTCGAAGACAACGTCGACGTTCGCGAGCTGTTGCGCCTCCGCCTCAAGCGCCTCGGACACGACGTGCATGCGGTCGGCGACGGCGTGAGCGGCGTGGAGACGATCGTCGGCACGAAGCCGGACATGGCGCTGATCGACATCGGCCTGCCGCGCCTCGACGGCTATCAGGTCGCGTCGCAGGTCCGCTCGCGGCTCGGCAGCGGCGTCGTGCTCGTGGCCGTCAGCGGATTCGGCCAACCCGAGGACAAGCGCAAGGCGGCCGAGGCCGGCTTCGACGATCATCTGACCAAGCCGGCTGATGTGAACGACATCGAGAATCTGCTCGCGAGATTTCCCATCAAGGAATGAATTCGGCGCCGCGGGCGATTGGACATTGCGTAACGTCCAATGTCGCCTATGGTCCTCCTGGTGGAGTCTGACGCGGATCTTCGATCCGTGATCTCGTCTGCGCTGACGCGCGCCGAATACGATTGCGATGCAGTCGGGTCGCCGGCCGCCGCGCTGCTGAAGCTGCGCGAGCACGACTACGCCTACGTGCTCGTCGATGACGACTCTACGGAATTGAGAGCCGCGCTCCTCGAGCAGGACGGCAAGGTCATCTTCATCACCGAAGATGAGACCGACGAGTCGCTGCGCAAGCCGTTCGACAACGAACAGTTGCTTTCGGCTCTGCGCTAGGCATACGCTCCTCTCGCCTTAATTCCTTCCACCGGAAAGAGAGAGGAGAGATGTCCATGAACAGGAGATCGGCCCGCGGTGTCTTCGTGCTCGTGCTTCTCGTGATCGTATCCCTCCCGCTGTTCGCTCAGAACAAAGCCCGTGCTGCCGCGAGGAAGGTCGAGCGCGCGGCGCGCAATGCAGTCCGCGCCGTCGCCGGCCAGGACACCGTCGTTCCTGGTTGCCCCGGCTCCGGATTGGAGCTCGACGAGCCTACGGTGCTGGAAGTCGACCAGCGCACGCACGCGCTCAACACGAAGTTCGACGTGATCATGGAAAAACGCTCGGTGCCGAGCTACACGCAGAACGGCCCGAACAACACCTGGATCTGCGAGATGGTCGACTACGACCTCCGCATGTACGTCGATCCCAAGGACGGGAAAGCGAAGTATCCCGGCCCCACGCTGAGCCTGCGCCGCGAGAGCGACAACTACAAGCCGGGCGATCGCTGGAGCATCCTGCTGCAGAACCATCTTCCCGCGACGAACGAGGACTGCTCGTGGGCGGGGCCGGATGGAAAGGGACGGGGCACCTGCGATTGCTCGCTGTCGCCGAAACCGCGCTGCTGCGGCGACACCACGCCGCCGAACGGCATGAACTGCTTCCACGGCGACAACACCACGAACCTGCACTTCCACGGCACGCACGTCTCCCCCCAGTCGCCGCAGGACTACGTCCTGCTGCAGCTCACGCCGTTCACCACGACCAAGGGCAACGTGATGATGGGGAAGGAGTACGAAGTGGTCGGCGAGTTCCAGTACGCCGTCAACCCGCTGCCGGACAATCAGGCCGAGGGAACGCACTGGTATCACCCGCACAAACATGGCTCGACCGCCGAGCAGGTCGGCAACGGCATGGCCGGGGCCATCATCATCAAGGGACCGTTCGATGACTGGCTGACCGATTACTACACGAAGCGCAACCGCTTCCTGCGCGAGAAAGTCATCGACGTGCAGAACATTCACGAGTTGAACTTCACGGTGCCGCCGGCGAAGCGCGCCACGCCGATCCCGCTGCTCAACGGCCAGCTCGTGCCGCAAATCACGATGTACAAGGGCGAGATCCAGCGCTGGCGCTTCATCAACGCGAACATCGACGCCGACGCGCAGCTGGTCATCGACTTCAACGGCGTCGACGGCAGCAGCGCCGTCGATCCCGACGCGCGGCAGATCGCCATGGACGGCGTGCAGTTCAGCAAGAGGAACTACCAGTGCCAGCCGATGCTCGACGCCACGCCGTGCGACGGCCAGATCAGCGATCTCAAGTTCATGTTCTCGCCCGGCAACCGCGCGGACTTCCTGATCAAGGCCCCGAACGCCGTCGGCAAGTTCTTCGTGCCGTATGAAATCTTCGGCGCGATCGAAGAGCAGGGAACGGCGCCGGTGCGCGATCCGCGCGGCGGCGCGCGCAGCGCGGTCGAGCTGGCGGTGTCCCGCGCTCGTGCCGCACTCGACGCCGTTGCGCCCGGAACCTCGCAGCCCGCGCTGCTGTCGATCAACGTCATCGATTGCCCGCTCAAGGACGGCTGCAACATGGAGTACCCGTCGGTCGAGGACTATCCCGATCTGCCGGGGTTCCTCCGTCCCATCACGCCGAATCGCCCGCAGCAGAACGTGCAGTTCCAGATCCTCAACACGGCCGGCAAGCCGCAGCCGAATCCCGCGCCGGCCGGCATCTTCGGCATCTGGGTCAAGGGTCAGAACAACGACAAGCAGATGCAGTTCGACGACACCTGCGCGAACTTCACGATCCCGCTCGATCCCGACGGCGGCGAGGAATGGCATGTCTCGCAGAACGGAAACCGCGGCCCGAACTCCGAAGGCGAGCTGCTGCCGTTCCACGTCTTCCACATCCACACGAACCCGTTCCAGGTGGTGAGCACGTTCTCGCTCTCCGGCACGAAGATCGTCTACCCGGAGCCGATCTGGCAGGACAGCATCACGCTGCCGAACAACACCACTCCGCTTGATCCGAACAATCCCAGCACCGAGGTCGTGATCCGCCAGCGCTTCGAGGACTACACCGGACCGTACGTGCTGCACTGCCACTTCCTCGGCCACGAGGACCGCGGAATGATGCTCAGCGTGCAGACCGTCTGTCCGAATCAGCCCGACTCCTGGAGCGAGACCTCGACCACGCAGAAGGAATGCACGTTCGGCAAGTTCGTCAAGGCCTGGCCGCCGTGCAAGCCGAAGACGACCACGGAGACCTCGCACTCGCACTAACATGGGGTCCGTGCACCCCGGCGACCGCATTGCGCAGTACTCGATCATCGAGCGCATCGGCGCCGGGGGCATGGGCGAGGTTTACAAAGCGTGCGACACGCGGCTGGGCCGCTACGCCGCGCTGAAACTGCTGCCGCCCAGCGTCACGGCGGATGAAGAGCGCGTACGGCGATTCGTGCGCGAGGCCAAGTCCGCGTCGGCGCTGACGCATCCGAACATCGTCACGATCTACGACGCCGACCGTGCCGACAGCGGCGGCACGCCGACCTGGTACATCGCCATGGAGCTCGTCGACGGCGAAACGCTCCGCATGCGCTTGCGGCGCGGCGGCGTCGACTTCGCCACGGCCGCCTCGCTCGTCGCGCAGACCGCCGACGCGCTGGCGAAAGCGCACTCGCACGGCATCGTGCATCGCGATCTCAAGCCGGAGAACATCATGGTCACGGCCGACGGATTCGCGAAGGTGCTCGACTTCGGGCTGGCGAAGCTGATCGAAAGCGGCGATGCGTCGCTCGACGCCGGCCTCACCGCCGACGGCGTGATCGTCGGCACGATCAGCTACATGTCGCCCGAGCAGATCCGCGGCGGCGCGGTCGACGCGCGCTCCGACGTCTTCGCCCTCGGCTGCGTGCTCTACGAGCTCGTCTCGCTGCGCCGCCCGTACGCCGCGCCGAGCGCGCGCGAGTCGCTGCACCGCACGCTGTTCGACGATCCCGCGCGCATCGACGCGCCGTCCGAGCTGCAGTGCGTCATCGACCGCTGCCTGCGCAAGCGCCCCGAGGAACGGTACGCGTCGGCGAAAGAGCTCGCGTCCGATCTGCGGCGTTTCCTGCGCCGGCTCGAGCGCGAAGCCGAGCCGCCGCCGCTCTCGATCGCCGTGCTTCCGTTCCGCGATCTCACCGCCTCTCCCGACAACGCGCACATCGGCCACGGCCTGGCCGACGCGATCACCACCGAGCTCGCCGCGAGCCGCAAGCTGATCGTGCGGCCGGCGTCCGCGGTGGCGATGTTCCGCGATTCCGATCCCATCGCCGCCGGCCGTGCCCTCGGCGTCGACGCCGTGGTGGACGGCGCGTTCCAGCGCGCCGGCGCGCGGCTGCGCGTCACCGTGCAGCTCGTGAGCACCGACGGCGCGCGCTCGCTGTGGGCGACGAAGCTCGATTCGTCGCTCGACGATCTCTTCGCCATGCAGGACGAAGTC
>DATFHJ010000097.1:0-25160 GCA_035248585.1 Thermoanaerobaculia bacterium | reverse complement strand
GCCGAAAAAGGAGAGCCGCTGACGGGCGACGCGCTATCGAAGCTCTACGCCGACATCACGCGCAAATATTACGGCCACGACAAAGGCATCTGCGTCGTCGACGATTACGTCGCCCACGAGTGGGCCTTCATCCCGCACTTCTACCGGACGTACTACGTGTATCAGTACGCAACGTCGTTCACGGCCTCGGCCGCATTGTCCGAGAAAGTCCTCAACGGAGAGGACAAGAAGGGTGCGACCGCAAAGTACCGCGCCTTCCTCTCGGCCGGCGGATCGAAGTACCCGATCGATCTCCTCAAGGACGCCGGCGTCGACATGACGACCTCCGAACCGCTCGATCTGACGATGAAGAAGATGAATCGCATCATGGACGAGATGGAAGCGGCGCTCACGAAGATGGGGCGGTGACCATCAGCGAAGCCATGCCCCCGATCCTGCGCACTTCCATCTACGCTCTCGCGATGACCGTGGTTGCCGTCAGCGCCACGGCCCAGACTCACTGCACCGGCTCGAGCAGTTCAGCCGTTCAGCCGGTCTGCGCAGCGGCCGAGAATTTTCTGTCGACACTGTCCGCAACTCAGAAAAGCGGAGTCGTGTACCCGTTCAATCGCGTCACTGCCGCAACGAAGTGGTCGAATCTTCCCTGCGCAAGCAGCTGCCACAACGGCCTGCAGTTCAGCACGCTCAGCAGCACCCAGCTGAATGCGGCCCTGGGCGTCGCACAGGCCGCACTCTCGGCCGCGGGCTACGGCACGTTCGATGGGATTCGAAAGACGGACACGTTTCTCGGCACGAGCCGAGGACCCGCATACCACGAGGGGATCTACTTCATCGCGTTCATCGGGACTCCCTCCTCATCCGGGGAATGGATCCTCCAGCTCGGGGGACATCACTATGCGCTGAACTTCTACTTTCGCGGCGCCACGGAGAGCCCCACGCCGTACTTCACCGGCGTCGAGCCATTGAGCGTCACGCTGAATGGGATTTCATATTCACCGTTGAAAACGAAATCCGATGCGATGAAGGCAATGCTCGCCAGCCTCACCGCGCCCCAACTCGCGGCCGCAAAGCTGGGTGTCTTTTTCGACGACGTCCTCCTCGGTCCCGGCGACGACGATCTCTTTCCGGCGCCGCAGGGTCTGAACGTCTCGACGCTCTCGGCAACGCAGAAGGCCCTGCTCGTTGCCGCGATGGGAGCATGGGTGAACGACGCGCCGGCCAGCGTCGCGGCGAAGTTCCTGTCCGCCTACACCACGGAGACAGCGCTGGCCGACACCTACATCGCGTGGGCAACCGCCACGGATCTGACGACCCAAGGCTCCTACATCCGCATCGACGGACCCCGCGCCTGGATGGAGATCATCGTGCAGAACTATCCGGTCGCCGGCAATCAGGGGCACTATCACGCGATCTGGCGCGACCAGAGCCTCGACTATGGCGGAGACGGAACGACTGTTGCCGTACCGGGAACGCTGTCCTTTTCATCACCGGCGTTCGCCGTCTCGGAGGGCGCCGGCAGCGCCTCGATCGAGGTGCAGCGAACCGGCGGCTCCGACGGCGCGGTGAGCGTGGCGTACGCCGTCACCGGCGGTACGGCTTTGGACGGGACCGACTTTCAAAGTGTGAGCGGTGTGTTGAACTGGAACGATGGTGATGCCGCCGGCAAGACGTTCACGATTCCGATCGTCAACAACGCAGTGATCGGAAACTCGAAGACCGTCATCGTCACTCTGAGCGGTCCCACCGGCGGCGCCGTACTCGGCACCAACACCCTGACGACGTTGACGATCGATGACGACGACCAGCCGCGTCGTCGAGCGGTGAGGCACTAGACGGTGCGCGTCACGCTCGCGACGCTCGCGGTCCTGATCGCGACGCATGTCGGGGCGCACCCGATGCCGGCGTCCGAGATCTTTCTCGATCTCGAAACGAACGGTGTTCGGGCCGAGTTGCATTTGCCGCTGGATCGGCTGCAAATCGCCGTCGGCTCACGTCTGCAGCTCGACAATCGGCGGGAGGTCGAGAAGTACGTCTCAGAGCATTTCTCGATCCTCGATAGGGACGGGGAGCCGTGGAACGCGCGATTCGAGAGCAGCGCAATCGTCGCGGAAGGCGGAGCGCCGGAGCTGCAGGTGCGGCTGTGGCTCGTCCCTCGCGACCGCTCGTCTTCCCTTCGGACCTTTCGCCTGCGCAGCGACCTGATCGTGCATCAGCTGGTCACGCACAAGATCCTGGTCTTCATCCGGCGTGACGAACTCCGGCCGAAGGCGACCCTGCCGGAGAGCGTCGGACGGCTCACGTACCGCGTCCACGAGCTGACGATCGCTACTCCGCGCGCAGCGCGGTATTGGGATCCAGCCGCATGGCACGCCGCAGCGGGAGCCAGGACGCGGCGATGGCCACGGCGAAGAGAACCGCTGCCGCGAGAATCATCGAACTGCGGTTGAGCGGGAACGCGCTGGTGAGGCTCGCGGCGGCGCGCGAGCCGAGGACTGTGATCGCGATGCCTCCGCCGATGCCGAGCGCGATGATGAGGGCCGCGTTGCCGAGGAACTGGCGCAGGAGTGTGCGTGGCGTCGCGCCGAGGGCCAGGCGGACGGCGATCTCGCGCGTTCGTCGGGCGGTGGCGAAGTCCATCGACACATACACCCCGATTGCTGCGATCACGAGGCCGAGCAGGCCGAAGGCCCCGGTCAGCGTGCGCGCGGACTCTCGGCCGCGCAGCGCGCTGCGATACAGCGCTTCGGCGGTCGCGATCTCGTACACGGCGAGCAACGGGTCCACGCGATGCACGGCCGCGCTCAGCGACCGTGCAAGATCAACGGGTGATCGGACCACGATCGCCGCCTGCGCCGCCGAGGCGTTCGCGGTGTTGAGCTTGACCGGCGTCCAGAGCGACCGCCGCGTGTCGGCGTAGGACTCGTCGAGATCGGCGATGACGCCGGTGACGCGGAGCCACGGCGCGTCGTCGAGCCGGCGATTGCGCACGCGCTTCCCGATCGGATTCTCGCCGGGCCAGAACGTGTCGGCGACGCTCTTCGAGATCACGGCCACGGCATCGCCGCGGCGAAGCTCGTCCGCGGTCAGGAATCGTCCCGCGACCAGGCGCACGCGCATGGCCTCGAGCAGCGGACCGTGGATCATGCGATTGTGCGCGAGCACCGGCGACTCGGGGCGATAGGGCATGCCTTCGCCCTCCAGCCGCGCGATGAGCGCGCCGCCGCTGGGCGCGGGGAAGAGGTTGATCGTTCCGGCGGATTCGACGCCGGGAATCGTCTCTACCGACTGCAGCAGCGCATCGAAGAAACGATCGCGCGACTCGCCGTCCGGATAACGCTGCTCCGGCAATGCGATGCGCGCGATGAGCAGGCCGCGCTCATCGAAGCCGAGGTCGCGCGAGAGGCGTTGCTGGACGTCGCGCATCACCGAGTGTGCCGCGGCCAGGAGCATCACCGCGAACGCGATCTGGGCGATCGTGAATGCCGCCGCACGCCACTTCGTCGACCGCTCCTCGGTCGTACCGCGCGAGCCGATGAGGAATTGCTGCGGGTTCGCGCGCGCGACGCGCAGCGCGGGGATCGCGCCGAAGGCGATGCCGGAGACGAGCACGATCGCGGCGATGTAGACGAGCACGCGTCCATCGAACGGAACGGCGTCGAAGACGTAGGCGAAGTTTTCGGGCACGAGGAACGAGAGCAGGGACGTGGAGAGCGCGGCCACTCCCGCGCCGACCGCGCCGCCGGCCGTGGCGAGGACGAGTCCCTCGATGACGGTCTGCTGCAGATGGCGCAGGAACGTGGCGCCGAGCGCATGGCGCATCGCGAACTCGCGCTGCCGTGAGAGCGACTGCGCGGCGAGCAGGTTGGCCACGTTCACGGTGACGAGGAGCAGGAGGAACGCGGACGCCAGCGCCACGGCGATCACGATCGGTCCTTCGTCTTCGAGCAGCGTGTCGCGCAGCAGGATCGGGAAGAGCTCCATTCCATGCTGGGCGCGAACGGGCTCGAGTCGCGTGCCTAGCGTTGCGAGCTCTTTCGCGGCAACGGCGGGCGTGATGTCGTCGCGGAGACGGCCGATGATGTTCAGCGCCCACGTCGACTCGGCATTCGCCTGGAAGCGCGCCGGCACCCAGACGTCGGCTTCGTACGGAAAGCGCATGCCCGGCGGAAGCACACCGGTGATGGCGTGAATGCGGCCGTTCAGATTGAGCGTGCGCCGGAGCACCGAAGGATCGGCGCCGAAGCGCGTGCGCCAGAGGGAATCGCTGATGAGCGCCACGCCGTCTTCATCGTTCGCGAAGGTCCGCCCGAGCTCCGGCCGCACTCCGAGCGTCCGCGCCCATCCTTCCGAGACCTGAATCCCTGCGACCTGTGTCGGCTCGCCGTCGCCCAGCAACGTGAAGTCGTTGTAGCGCTGTCCCACCACCGACGAGAAGACGCGGTTGTGATCGCGCAGCGCGACGAAGACGTCGACGCGCGGACTGAGACGCGCGCTCCGATCCGGAGACGCGAGCACGACGCGCATCAAACGATCGGCCTTCTCGAACGGCAGCGGCCGGAGAAACGCGGCATTGAACGCGCGAAAGATCGCCGCGTTCGCGCCGATGCCGAGTCCGAGCGTCAGGATGACGGCCGCCGAAACGAGCGGGCGGCGGCGCAGCGAAGCGATGGCGTAGCGGAGATCGGTCAGCATGCGGCTGTGGGTGCAAGCAAGCCGATTGCCGCACTCGTCCGTTTTGTTCTCAACGACTTGGCGCGGCGGCGGTGTTCGTAAATGGGACTAGGTTGTTCGCGGGCGGACAAGAAACCGGCGGCGCCGCGATATTCTCCGCCGAAATGTTCGAGGTCATCGGCCAGATTCTGCTCGAGTTGATCGTGGAGATGATCGGCGAAGGAGTCATCGACGCGATCAGCCACGCCGCCGGCGACTCTCACCGATGGGCGGCTGCCGCTCATGTCGCAGCCTACGTCTTCATCTACGGGATGATTGGCGCGGTCGTTGGCGCAGCGTCTCTTCTCATCGTTCCGGCTCACTTCATCCGTCACGCGACGATTCGAGTCGTGGCGCTGTTCGTGATCCCGGTGACCGCAGGCGTGGTGTTCAGTCTTGTCGGCCGCCGCCGCAGATGGGCCGGGAAACCGGTGTCGGCGCTCGAGGCGTTCGTACCGGCATTCGCCTTCGCGTTCGCGATGTCGGCCGTGCGGTACGTGGCTGCAACGTAAAAAGGCCGCCGAAACGGCGGCCTTTTTCGTTCATCAGCGGTGACTACCCGTGCTGCGGCGCCGGCACCGCCGGCGCAACATCCGTCGACGGGCCCGAGCCCGGCGCGATGGTCATCGTCTCGCCGGGGCTTTGATCGGGGTAATACTCTTTCTGCTTCACGTAGTCGACGCCGGTCTCTTCGAGGATGATGGCGTTGACTTCGGCGCCGTCGAGCGTTTCGCGCTCGAGGAGCTTGCGCGCGATGCGGTCGAGCGAGGTCTTGTTCGCGTTGATGATCTCGTGCGCCTGCTTGTACGCCTTGTCGAGAATGCGGCGCACTTCTTTGTCGATCTCGACGGCCGTGGCTTCGGAGTAATCCTGGTGCTGGGCGAATTCGCGGCCGAGGAAGATGGCCTCTTCCTTCTTCCCGAACGTGGCCGGTCCGAGATCGGACATGCCCCATTCGCACACCATCTTCCGGGCCATCCCGGTGGCGCGCTCGATGTCGTTGCCGGCGCCGGTGGTGATCTCGTTGAGGAAGATCTCCTCGGCGATGCGGCCGCCCATCATCACGGCGAGCAGCGCCTCGAGGTAGCGCTTCGAGTACGAGTACTTGTCCTCGGTCGGCAGCTGCTGCGTGAGACCGAGGGCGCGGCCGCGCGGGATGATCGTCACCTTGTGCAGAGGATCGGCCGCCGGCAGCATCGCCGCGACGATCGTGTGCCCCGACTCGTGATACGCGGTGTTCCGCTTCTCGCGGTCGGACATCATCATCGACTTCCGCTCCACGCCCATGATCACTTTGTCCTTGGCGTACTCGAAGTCGTTCATCTGCACTTTTTTCTTGTCGTAGCGCGCGGCGTTCAGCGCGGACTCGTTGACGAGATTCGCGAGATCGGCGCCGGAGAAGCCGGGCGTGCCGCGGGCGATGACGTCGAGCGCGACGTCTTCGGCGAGCGGGATGTTGCGCGTGTGCACGCGCAGGATGCCCTCGCGTCCTTTGAGATCGGGAAGGTCGACGACGACGCGGCGGTCGAAGCGGCCGGGACGCAGGAGCGCGGGATCGAGGACGTCGGGACGGTTCGTGCCGGCGATGAGGATCACGCCGTCGTTCGATTCGAAGCCGTCCATTTCGACGAGCAGCTGATTGAGCGTCTGCTCGCGCTCATCGTGACCGCCGCCGAGGCCGGCGCCGCGATGACGGCCGACCGCGTCGATCTCATCGATGAAGATGATGCACGGCGCGTTCTTCTTGCCCTGCTCGAACAGATCGCGCACGCGCGAGGCGCCGACGCCGACGAACATCTCGACGAAGTCGGAGCCGGAGATGGAGAAGAACGGCACGTTCGCCTCGCCGGCGATGGCGCGGGCGAGGAGGGTCTTGCCGGTGCCCGGGGGACCCATGAGCAGGACGCCCTTCGGAATCTTGCCGCCGAGCTTCGTGAACTTCTGCGGTTCTTTGAGGAACTCGATGATCTCGTGCAGCTCGACCTTCGCCTCGTCGACGCCGGCGACGTCCTTGAACGTCACCTTCTTCGCGCTGCCGGAGAGGAGCTTCGCCTTCGACTTGCCGAAGGACAGCGCTTTGTTGCCGCCGGCCTGCATCTGGCGCATGAAGAAGATCCAGAGCCCGATGAGGAAGAGGAACGGCGCCCAGGTGATGAGCGCGGTGATGAACGGAGCATCGCGCACCGGTTCGAACTCGACGACCACGCCTTTGTCCTGCAACAGCTTGAACGTACCTTCGGGCAGAGGCGTCTGGGCAGTCGTATGGAACTCGTGCTTGCCGCCCGGCGCGGTGGCCTTGGTCTCGCCGCGGATGTCATCGCCGCGGATGGTGACTTTTTCGATCGAACCTTCATTCACGCGATCGGTGAACGCGCTGAACGCAATCTGCTCGCTTGCTCCCTTGGCCGTGTTGAACAGGCTCCAGAGCAGGAACACCAACACGATGATCACGACCCACAGGAGTGCGGTTTTGACGGTGGAATTCAACGATTTTGCCTCCCTACGCCAACGGGAACGCCAATGCTTCGGGCGTGCCACGTGGCGTACACACTATCGGATCTGCTAACGACGCGTCCGCTGACGATATTCTGTCGCTACCTGATACGTCCGATATACGGAAGGTTTCCGTGACGCCGGTCATGCTCGAGGCCGTAACCGACCCACGTGCCGTCTTCGTCGATCGTAAAGGCGCGAAAATCGGCCGTCATGTCGACCGTCCGCGCATTGGACCGGTCGAGCAGCGCCACGAGGCGCAGCACGGCGGGGTTGTGGACGCGCAGCTGCGTCAAAAGGTAATTCTCGATGACGCCGCTCGACACGACGTCTTTCAAGACATACACGCGGCGCTCGCGGATGTCGGTGTAGCTGAGAAAATCGATCTCCAGCGCGTCGGCGATCTGCTGGTCGGCAACGTCGCGAACGACGTCGATGACGCCGTAGCTGACGTCGCCGGGAATCGCGCGCATCAGGTCGGCGAGAAAGCACGACGTCCCTTTGAGGATCGCCAGCAGGAACACCTCGGCGGTGCCGGCATCCGCGCGAATCTCACGCCCCAGCTCGCCAACGCGCCGCGCGATCTCTTCGGCGCTGAAGACCGGAGTGATCTCTTTCATGCTCACGAGCCCTCCAGCCACACGACGTAACGTTCTCCCGGAGTATCGGAGATTTTGAAACGCTCGGAGATCTCGATGCCCGCGACCCAGACGATCTCGCCGTTCCAGAGCAGGAGAGGAATCCGGTCCCGCAGCTCCGCGGCGATTTTACGATCAATCAGAAAATCCTTCAGCTTTTTGGGAGCGGGGGAGCCCAAAGGGTGGAAGCGGTCGCCGTTTCTGCGGTTCCTTACGGTGAAGGTGCCGGGGGTGGGGATCTGGAAGGGTTGCCCGGTGGAGGACAGGCACTCTTGCCTGTCCGGACAGGCAGGAGTGCCTGTCCTCCACTCGCTCAGATGCAACGTGACGCCGAGAGCTTCAATGTGCGCGAGGCCGTCATGCACCGGCACCTGGAACTCGGGCGTGGGTTGAAGCACGCGCCGCAACGCGAGCACGCCGCTCCTGCGAATCAGCTCCAATGTTTTCGTGACGCTCACGCGTTTGCCCGTTTCACTTGCGAGGCGGGCGAGGTCTTCGGCCGAGACGTCGCGCGCGTTGGGATCGAGGCGATGGATGTGGCGGTGGAGCAGCGCCTGGCGCAGCCACGGATCCTCGGGCCAGCCGAGGAAGCGCGTTTCGGTTTCGGAGGTCTCGACGTCTTCGGCCTCGTCGATCGCGCGCTCGAGGCTCGGCCACAGTTGCCGTGCCTGCGAGGCGATCGCCGCGAGGTTTTGGACTGCGTTTTCAAAAGCGGCGGCTTTGCCGCCGCAGTCCAAAAGAACACGCACGCGATTGCGCAGAAAACGCGGGTCGTCGTTCGAGCGGTCGTGACGCGGCGTGATGCCGCGCTCGCGCAGGTACGCGTCAATCTCTTCGCGCGTGACGTCGAGCAGCGGGCGAATGATCCCGTCGCCGCGCACGGCGTGGATGCCGCGCAAGCCGCCGATGCCGCTGCCGGTGAGAAGGCGCATCGGCACCGTTTCGGCCTGATCGTTTTTCTGATGAGCGGTGGCGATGAGGGAGTCTCCCCGCAACTCCTGCAGACGTGCATATCGAACTTCCCGCGCCGCGGCTTCGACGCCGCGCTGGCGCACGCGCTCCGCGTCCAGCGTGCCGTCGGTGACGTGCAACGGGATGTTCAACCGCGCGCAGAGCTCGCGCACGAAGGCCTCGTCGGCGTCCGACTCTTCGCCGCGCAGATGGTGATTCACGTGCGCCGCGACGACGTCGTAACGCAATTCGGCGAGCAGCAGCAGCAGCGCCGTCGAATCCGCGCCGCCCGATACCGCGGCCAGCACCGCACACGGTTCGATGCGGTGCTCGGCGAAGAAACGGCGGACGGAATCTGCCGGCGGCACGCCATTCATCATCGCAGCGGCGCCGGGTAAAGGCATAATTTCAGGAATTCATGACGATTGCCCAGGGCGTGCAGTTCGGCCCCTACGAGATTCTCCGCCGCCTCGGCGCGGGCGGGATGGGGGAGGTCTGGCGCGCGCGCGATCATCGCCTGCAGCGCGACGTCGCCATCAAGGTCCTGCCCGACGACTTCCGCGATGAGGCGGCGATGCAGCGCTTCGCGCGCGAGGCGCGCGCCGCGGGGTCGCTGAATCATCCCGGCCTCGTCACGATCCTCGACGTCGGCTCGACCGACGGCTCGCCGTACATCGTGATGGAGATGCTGGAGGGGTCCACGCTGCGCGAAGCGATGGCCGCGCGCATGCCCCGGCGGAAAGTCCTCGACTACGCGGTGCAGATCGCCTCCGCGCTCGCCGTCGCGCACGAGCGGGGGATCGTCCATCGCGATCTCAAGCCGGAGAACCTCTTCATCACGTCGGGGCAGCGCGTGAAGATTCTCGACTTCGGCCTGGCGAAGAGCATCGAGGACACGAAGAGCGTCGACCCGAACCGCACCACCTCGCGACTGCTCACCGGCGCCGGAAACGTCGTCGGCACTCCCGCCTACATGTCCCCCGAGCAGGTGCGCGCCGAGCCGCTCGATGCCCGCACCGACATCTTCTCCTTCGGCGCGCTGCTGTACGAGCTGCTCGCGGGACGGCCGGCGTTCGACGGCGACACGTCGGTCGACACGCTGCACAAGGTCCTCCATTCGGATCCGGAGCCGCTGGAGAAGATCGTTCCCGACGTGCCGCCGATCCTGGCAATCATCGTTCGCCGCTGCCTGGAGAAGGCTCCGCGCGACCGGTTCCGCTCGGCGAGCGATCTGGCGTTCCAGCTCGACACGCTGGCGGCGGTGCAGAAGAGCGTCGCCGTCGCCACCGCGCCGAGGAAACGGCGCGACCGCGCGGCGATCGTGGTGCTGTCGCTGCTCCTGGCCGCGGCGACCGCGGGATTGGCCGTGCTCGCATTTCGCCGCGGCGACGCTCCGGCAACGGTGCGCTCCTACAAGCAGCTGACGTTCAACGAAGGCGTGGAGAGCTTCCCCGCGCTCGCGCCCGACGGGAAGTCGTTCGCCTATGTTTCCTCGCACTCCGGCAATCGCGACATCTACGTCCAGCGCGTGGATGGCCGCGGAGCGATCAACGTCACCAGCGACTCGCAGGACGACGACTCGGAGCCCGCGTTCTCGCCGGACGGCTCGCAGCTCGCCTTCCGCTCGGAGCGCGACGGCGGTGGGATTTTCCTCATGGGCGTGACCGGCGAGTCGGTGCGGCGGCTGACGAACGAGGGGCACAATCCGTCGTGGTCGCCGGATGGCACGGAGATCGTCGTATCGACCGTACCGATGGAGCTTCGGCCCCACTACCATCCATTTCGCGGCAGTCTGTTGACCGTCGATACGCGCACCGGAGAGAGGCGGCTCCTGTTCGACGCGGACAAGCACGTCGAAAGCGATGCCATGCAGCCGAGCTGGTCGCCGGACGGAAAACGAATCGCGTTCTGGGGCGTTTCGAACAAGGGGGAGCGATTCATCTGGACGATCGACCCGCGGTCGCGCGCGGTCACGCGCGTGATCTCCGGCCGCTCCACGTTCTGGAATCCGGTCTGGGCACCTGACGGACGCACTCTCTATTTCGGCAGCGACGCCGATGGAACGCTGAACCTGTGGCGCGTCGCAATCGACGACTCCACCGGAGCTCCGCGCGCGGCGCCGGAGCCGTTGTCATTGCCTGCGGCGATCAGCGGCAACTTCAGCGTGTCGCGTGAGAACGAGGTCGCGTATTGCACCGTCTCGCGCTGGGTTCGTGTCGTCGGATATCCACTCGATCTCGCCCGAGGCACGACGGAAGCGCCGCGGATCATCTTCGGAGGCTCGGAAGAGATTCTCTCGTTCGAGCCGTCGCCCGACGGGAAAACGATCGCCTTCACCACCGCCGGCGGTTCGCAGGAGGATGTGTTCCTGGCGAATACCGTCGACGGCCGCACTCGTCAGTTGACCAACGACGCGGCGAAAGACCGCGGCGTGAGCTGGGCGCCGAACGGGAGAACGCTTTACTTCTATGGGAATCGCAGCGGGACCATGGACATCTGGAGCGTCGATGCCGATGGCGGAGCGCTCAGCCGGGTGACGAACGAGCGCGACCTGGCGACGATCGGCGCGGAGGGGCTTTATCTGCCGAATGCCTCGCCTGATGGAAAAACGCTGGTCGCCCGAACGAACAAGGCAAACGTCTTCGTGCACCTCGACCGGCCCATCGGACAACGCGTCGAAACGTTCGGCGAACGAATCCTCAGCTGGCCGAAATGGTCGCCCGACGGCTCCCGGCTGCTTGGCCGGGTCGGCAACCAGATCGTCGTGTACTCCGTGCAGACCCGCAGGCTCGATACAATTTCGGACCGCGGCAGCGGGCCGGCTTGGGTCCGCGACGGCAAGCGCATCGCCATCTTCGAGAAGGAGCGCGTGAACATTCTCGATCTCCAGACCCGCCGCGTGACCACCATTTCCATCGCGCCCCCGCCGGGTGCCGACGTGATCGACGAAACACGGCGGTTTGCGCCGGACGGCTCGATGATTTACGTCCAGCAGGCCCTGGAACAGGGAGACATCTGGATGATGCGCTTCAAAAAGTAACGGCCTGGGTAGGCTTTTGCCTCGGCACGACACTCCTTCAGTAAGGGCTTCCGGATACGGAGAGGGAGGGAAGTATGCTGAAGATCAGAGATCTCGGAATCAATGCACTCCCGCGCGGCGGGTTCCGAATGGCCGCGTGCAACGATCAGACGGAGGACTGCGGGGAAGAAAGCCGGGCGCTGCCCGACTGCAACGGCTGCACGTCGACCCTGGATGACCGGCGTTGCGGCGAGTCCAGCAACCGGCCGGACTGCGATGGCTGCACGGCTACGGGGCGGACTCACTATCACGCCGCCGCCTTCCCGGACGCCGCCGCCTTCCCCGACGACGCCGTGGCACTCCTCCGCCAACAACTCGATGACCGCATCACTCAACAGCTCGGTTACTGAATCGCGACCGGAAGCCCCTTACCTGTAACAAACAAGCTGCCATAATCGTATGACTTCGACGACGAGTCATGACGATTGCAAAGGGTGTGTCTGTCGGTCCGTACGAGATCGTGAGCCCGATCGGTGCGGGCGGCATGGGGGAAGTGTGGCGCGCGCGCGACCGGCGCATCGGCCGCGACGTCGCCGTCAAGATTCTCCCCGAAGAGTTCAATGACGAGGCAGTGCGGCGCTTCGAGCAGGAAGCGCGCGCCGCCGGCGCGCTGAACCACCCGGGGCTCGTCACCATCTTCGACGTCGGCACCACCGACCGCTCGCCCTATATCGTCATGGAGCTCCTCGAAGGGCGGACGCTCCGCGCCGTTCTCGGCGAAGACGTCCCGACGGCACTGCCGCTGCGCAAGGCCCTCGACTACGCCGCCCAGATCGCCGCGGCGCTCGCGGTCGCGCACGAGAAGGGCATCATCCATCGCGATCTCAAGCCGGAGAATCTCTTCATCACCTCCGACCGCCGCGTGAAGATCCTCGACTTCGGCCTGGCCAAGCTGGCCGCGGATGCGAAAGACGCGGATGGCCGCGCGCGTACGCCGAAGAATCTCACCGCCGCCGGCATCGCCATCGGCACGCCGGCCTACATGTCTCCCGAGCAGGTCCGCGCCGACTCGGTCGATTACCGCACCGACATCTTTTCCCTCGGCACGGTGCTGTACGAGATGCTGACCGGCAAGCCGGCCTTCGAATGCTTCTCCGCGGTCGAAACGATGCACGCCGTGCTGAACGTCGAGCCGGCGCCGATCGAGTCGCTCGTGCCCGAAATCTCGCCGGCGCTGGCGACCATCGTCCATCACTGCCTCGAGAAAGATCCGCGCGAGCGCTTCCAGTCCGCGCGCGATCTCGGGTTCCAGCTGCGCATGCTCCCGGAGATGCAGCGCAGCATGACCGGAACGCAGCTCCCGGCGGTCGGCCGGAAGCTGTCGTTCCGGGTCGGCTTCCTCGTGATCCCGCTCATCCTCGCGGCGGCGCTCGGCGGCTTCGTGCTTCGTGGCCTTCGCGGCGGCGGATCGCAGGCCATTCCGCGGACGTACAAGCAGCTCACGTTCGCCGACGGCCTGGAGATCTTCCCGACGCTCGCGCCCGACGGTAAGTCGTTTGCCTATGTTTCGGCGCAGTCCGGCAATCGCGACATCTACGTGCAGCGCGTCGACGGCCGCACGGCCATCAACATCACCAACGATTCGCAGGCCGACGACTCCGAGCCCTCGTTCTCTCCCGACGGCTCGCAGATCGCGTTTCGCTCCGAGCGTGACGGCGGCGGGATTTTCCTCATGGGCGTCACCGGCGAATCGGTCCGCCGCCTGACGAACGACGGGCACAATCCGTCCTGGTCGCCGGACGGGAAGCGCCTCACGTACTCGACGGCGGCCACGGAGCTGAAGCCGAACAGCCATCCGCGCGACGGCGAGCTGTGGATCGTCGACGCCGGCGGGGGAGGGAAGAAGAAACTCTTTTCGCGCAACGCGAAATCAACGGTCAACACCGACGCGCTGCAGCCGAGCTGGTCGCCGCACGGAAAGCGCATCGCGTTCTGGGGCGTGATCAGCAACGGGACGGCGCAGCGCGACCTCTGGACCATCGATCCCGACGCCCCGCAGCCCGCGCAGACGCTCGCCCGCGTCACGTCCGACGAAGCGCTCGACTGGAACCCGGTCTGGTCTCCGGCCGGCGACTATCTCTACTTCGGCAGCGACCGCGACTCCACGCTCAACCTCTGGCGCGTCGCCATCGACGAAGACAGCGGGAAGCCCTCGCGACCGCCGGAGGCGCTGTTGCTGCCGGCGGCGATCTCCAGCAATTTCGCGCTCTCCCAGCACGGCGAGGTGATGTTCACCGCCGTCACGCGCTTCTTCGACGTGACCGCGCTTCCGTTCGATGCCGCGACCGGGAAGACCGACGCGCCGCAGCGGCTGTTCAGCGGCTCGCAGGAGATCACGAGCTTCGAGCCGTCACCGGACCGGCAGACCATCGCCTTCACCACCGGCGCGATGCAGGAAGACGTCTACACCGCGAATGCGGACGGCACACGCGTGCGCCAGCTGACGAATGACCCGGCGCGCGATCGCTGGGTGACGTGGGCGCCCAACGGCAAGACGCTCTACTTCTATTCGAACCGCGGCGGCGGCTACGACCTCTGGAGCATTCACTCCGACGGCAGCAACCTCGCGCGCGTCACGCAGCACGGCGAGGTTTATACGGCGGACGTCTCGCCCGACGGGCGCACGCTCGCCGCGCGCACCAGCAGCAAGACGGTGCTCGTCCATCTCGAACGTCCGCTCGCGAACCGCCTCGAGCCGCTCGGCGTCAGCCTGGCCGAGCCGCAGTGGTCTCCCGACGGCAAGCAGCTTCTCGGCGTCGCCAATCGCCGCATCGCCGTCTACACCGTCGCCACGCGCCAGCTCGTCCCGCTCGCCGAAGGGGGCATCTCGCCCCAGTGGCTGCCGGACGGCAAGCACATCGTCTTTTTCCGCGATCAGCAGATCATGGTGCTCGACATCGACACCCGGGCGGTGACGGCCAGCGTCCTGCCGTCGTCGATGAAGGCCGATTTCGACGATCGCTCCGTCAGGCCGCGCCTGTCCAAAGACGGCTCGACGCTCTACATGCGGCAATCGCTCGCGCAAAGCGACATTTGGATGATGCGCCTCGAAAAAGAATGACGTAGGATGGCTGCGCTCAGCAGAGAGAGGAGGAGCGCCATGCCCAAGTTCAAAGATCTGGGAATCAATGCCATTCCGATGACCATGCAGCCGCCCGAAATCGGCGAGGGCGGTGGCTATCGTGTCGACACGCAGTGCCCCGATGAAGGCACGTGCGGCGACACCTGCGTTTGCAGCGACGACAAAGAGGATATCGCCTACGTCGCGACGCAGTGTCCCGATGAGGGCACGTGCGGTGACACGTGCGTCGAGTACGATGACGACACGCTGAAAACGAGCGGCACGTTTGCTCCCGAAGCGATCGCGCAGTTGCGGCAGCAGCTGGAGGAGCGAATCGATCGTTGACGATCTCCGCTATCGTTCGTCCCCATCGTTCGAGTTAAAACTACTCGCGGATCTGGCCGAGGAACAGCGTGAGCCGTTCCTCGAGCTCGAGCGCGATCCCGACTTCTACGGACTGCTCGTCCCGAAGCCGCCGCTGAAGCGCAACGTCATCTCGGTCACGCGCCAGATGGCGGATCTCTTCCGCTCCCTGTCCACGCCGTCGACGCTCGACGATCCCGACGCGGTCGATCTGGTCCTCGACGGCGTGCTCGAAGTCGAAACCGACGAAGGCTTCGTCTCCGGTGCGGATGCCTATTCCCGTGTAGTGCGCGCCTCCGGCGCGCCCCCGTCCCCCCAAGGCGCGCCGGAGGCGCGCACGACACGAGACCTTTCCCTCACCGCCCTCCTCTACGCCCAGGACCTCGAGACCGACGACCCCACGACGCTTACGCAGGCGCTCTACCGCTTCAACCGCATTCCGCTCTCGCCGTTCTGGCGCAACCGCTTCGCGACGGCCGAGGCCATCCTCGCGCATCTCGGCGCGGACCGCGGCGCCTTGCGCGCGCTCCTCGAGCGCGACTGGATCGCCTCCCAGCGCCCCGCGTTCGCGTACTGGCAGTCGAAGGAAGGGATGCGCCGCGGCGAGAATGAAGTCACGTACAAGCTCTACGTCAGCCCGCGGCCCGAGCGCATGCGCGACGCGTTCGAGACCGTCGTGCGCGTGCTCTCCACGTTTCCGGGGACGCCGTTCAAGATCGGCAACACCGCCAGTGGCCTGCTGCGTCCCGACAAGTTCGTCGCGTACTTCAAGACGCGCGAACGCCTCGGCGAAGTCGCCGATGTGCTGAAACGCGAGCTCGCCGGATGCGAGGCGCAGGGCGTGCCGTTCACCGCGGCGTTCGACGACAACGGCCTGTTGTCCTGGGGCGTCGATCCGCCGGACAGCGATCGCGCGCTGCAATGGCTGCAGCGCGAGAGCTGGCGCTATTGGGTGCTCAAGCGCCTCGGCAGCGCGCTGGCGGTGGCGAAGAGCGCGCGTACGGCGAACGCGATCGAGCCGTGGCGCTTCGCGGTCGCGCGCGCGGAAAGGCATGGCGTCGACGTCGATTCGTGGACACCGTCGGCGCGGCTCTGGAGCGCGGCATGAACGTCACCGAGCCGTTCGTCTTGCAGAAAGACGTGCTGCTCGTGCCGTGCGCCGAGCTCGATGAAGAAGTGCGCGCGCGGCTCACGTTCGACGAAGGCGACTACACGCTCTCGCGCCGCCGCGGACGCGCGCCCGCGCAGGTGATCGACGGCGAGACCGCCGCGCTTCTCGGCCTTTTCCGCGAGCCGCGCACGCTCGTCGATGCCGTCGTGGACAGCAGCCGCACGCTCGGCAAGGATCCGCGCCGTTGGCTCGACGAGCTGCTGCCGCACTTCGCGCGCCTCGTCGACACCCGCGTCCTCGTTCCGGCCGGCGGCAACGAAGAGAACGAGATCGAGCCGCGATACGAGAGCGGCGAGCTCGTCGCCGGCTGGGAGATCGTCCGCTGCGCGCGATTCCTCGAAGACACGGAGATCTACCAGGTTCGAAAAGAAAATCAGATCGCGGCGTTGAAGATCGCGCGACAGAGCACGCCGCAACTGCAATCGCTCTTCGACAACGAGACCGAGGTGCTGCGCCGCCTCGACACACCGCGCCTGATCGAGCACGGCTCCGAGGATGGGCGCCCTTACGTGATCATGGAGTGGCTCGAAGGCGTCGATGCCGGCGTCGCCTCGGCGCAGCGGCGCCACGACCGCGCGGCGCTGCTCGAGCTGTGTGTCGCCGTCGCGAATGCCTACGTCGAGTTGCACGCGCGCGGAGTGCTGCACGCGGACGTGCACGCGCGCAACGTGATGGCCGGCGACAAAGTCGCGTTGCTCGACTTCGGCTACTCGCAGCTCGCCGGGCGTCCCTCCCGAACGGGCCGGGCCGGGATGTATTACTTCTACGAGCCCGAGCTGATCGCCGCGATGCGGCAGGGACATCGCTTGCCGCCGCCGAGCGAGGCAGGGGAGCAGTACGCGATCGCCGCGCTGCTGTATCTGCTCATCACCGGCGAGCACTATCTCGAGTTCCGCTACGACCGCGACGAAATGCGGCAGCAGATCGAAAACGATCCGCCGGTGCCGTTCGCGCGGCGCGGCCTGGCGCCGTGGCCGGAGGTCGAGCAGATTCTCTTCCGCGCGCTGGAGAAAGATCCGTCGCACCGGCATGCGTCGGTTGCCGAAATGGCGGCGCTGTTCGCGAACGTGCGCGCTGCCGCTGCCGAGGAGCCGTTGAGTCCTGCAGCACACGCGCTGCTCGAGTCGACGCTGCGCTCGTTCTCGCGCGGCGGAGCGATGTACGAACGCGGATTCACGAACGCGCCGACGGCGTCGATCAACTTCGGCTGCGCCGGTGCCGCCGTCGCGCTGCTGCAGATCGCGGAGACGCGCAGCGATCCGTCGCTCCTCGCGCTGGCCGACATCTGGCGCTCGCGCGCGGTCGCGCGCATCGGAAGCGAAGGGGCGTATTACAACGAGCAGGGCCTGCGCCGCGCCGTCCTCGGCGAAGTCACGCCGTATCACACCGAGTCCGGCATTCACGCCGCGGCGGCGTTGGTCGCGGCGGCGATGGGCGACGTCCTCGCGCTGCGCCACGACATCCGCAAGTTCCTCGAAGCCTCGAAGAAGCCCTGCCCGACGCTCGACCTCACGCTCGGCCGCTCCGGCAGTCTCCTGGCCTCGGCGCTGCTGCTTCCGATCTGCGACGGCCCCGCCGAATCGGCGGCGTTGCGCGAGTTCGGCGCGGAGACGATGCATGCGATCTGGAGCGAGCTCGATGCGCGCCCGCCGCTGCCCGAGTCGCCGCCGCTGACGTACCACGGCATCGCGCACGGGTGGGCCGGCTACTTTTACGCCGCGCTGCGCTGGTGCGCGGCCTCGGGCGACGCGCTGCCGCCGCGCCTCGTCGAGCGGCTGCATGAATACGCGTCGCTGAAGATCGCGAGAGGCCGCGGCATCTATTGGGAGAACATCACCACGCGCTCGGTCGAAGCGATGATCCCCGGCTGGTGCAACGGCAGCGCGGGCCAGGTCTTCCTCTTCACCCTCGCGCATCGCCTCCTCGGCGACGACGAGTGGCTGCGCCTCGCGGAGCAATCGGCGTGGACGGTGTGGGACGAGCCGCGCCACGTCGGACAGCTCTGCTGCGGCACCGCCGGCCGCGCCTACGCCCTGCTCAACCTCTACAAACACACCGGCGCGACGGAGTGGCTCACCCGCGCCCGCGAGCTCGCGAACCACGCCGCTGCCTCCGCCGCCCGCACCGACCGCCCGAACACGCTCTATCGCGGAGAGCTCGGCGTGGCCGTGCTCATCGCGGACCTGGCGTCGCCTGAGAACGCGCGCATGCCGTTCTTCGAGTAGCGCGCGCCTCCGGCGCGCCTTGGGGGACGGGAGGCGCGCCGGAGGCGCGCGCTACTCCTTCGCATGCCGCTTGAAAAACGGCAGCAGCCGATCGAGCAGCACCGATTGCTGCGGCCAGCGGATGTGATCCTTCACGCCCTGCTTCTTGCTGCACACCGTGGCGCAGCCCGCCGAGGCCGGCGCTTCCGCGCCGTTGTCCGACAGGTTGTACGACTCGAACGGCCAGTTCGCCGTCTTCAAATCGCTGATCCAGTCATTCGTCTCGCTGCACGGAACGACGCCGTCGCACAGATTGCGGATCAGGATCAGCGGGACCTGCTTCCCTGAAGGCATCGGCACGGGACACGGCGGCCGCGCGAACGGGCTGGCGCCGGCGTACTGGCCGATGGCCGCGATCCGTTCGCCGCGCCAGATGCCGTAGAGCGCCGCCGTGAATCCGCCGTTGCTCCAGCCGAAGACGTAGATGCGGTTCCGATCGACGAGTCCCGTCTCGATGGCGGCGTCGAGAAAATGATCGATCATCGCGGCGTCGAGATTCTTCTCCGGGTCGCGATACCACTCGTCCCAGCGGAATCCCGTCTGCGTCGCGCCCTTCGTCCCGGGCCACGCCTTCGCGCGCCGCGCTTCGGGAGCAAGCAGGATGAATCCGCGCACGTCCTCACGGTCCGAGAGAGCGTAGGTGTCATGCACGTCGTACAGACCCTTGCCGCTCTTGTACAGACTCTCCGGTGTCGTCTCCGAGGCATGGAGATAGATGATGAGCGGCCACTTGCGGCCCTCCGGCGCGCGCGCCTCCGCTGGGAGATTCAGACAGGCGTAGCGCTCGACGCCGTTCTGCTCGAACGACAGCAGCCGCCCTCCGTTGCAGCTCACCTTCTTTGTCTCCGGCTGGACGGTCCGGATCGGAGGCGCGCCGGTCGTGCAGTTGCAGAGCGGGGACGTGCCGCACGGCTCGGCGGCCAGGAGCACCAGCGCCAACAGGATGGCATTCATGATGGACGTCATTATGCGTGGGAACCGTTCCTTCGTGTAGCGCGCGCCTCCGGCGCGCCTTGGGGGACGGGGGGCGCGCCGAAGGCGCGCACTACACGGGTAGGGATTGGCGCGCGCCGATCACTCCCTACTCGTATGAGCTATCTCAATCCGGTGCGGCTCCATTTCTCCGGGCAGTTCCAGGCCGATCCGTCCACGGTCAACAACGACGTGCGGCACTTCAACAACGACGCGTTCCTCCCGCAGTTTCAGCAGCCGCAGAGCGGGCCGCTGCTGAACGGGTGGTGGGAGCCGGACGGCGGCGGCGCGTGGCGGCTGGTCGGCTGCAGCGTGACGATGGTCGGCTACAAGGACGGCACGACGTCGACGCAGGATCCCGTCGTCGGCTTCGCCATCGCCGACGCGAATGCGCGCGTCGCCGGCAAGCTCGTCGATCTCGATCCGCAGCAGCAGATGGTGTCGGAGATCTGGGGACTCATCGTCCGCCTTACCGACGGCACGACCGACTACTTCAGCGGCAACTTCGACGTCGCCGCGTTCACCGACATCTGGTTCCGCGCTCCGGCCACCGGCGGCGATCTCACGATGGGCGCGTTCTGGCAGTCGGTGATCGGACCGGTGACGTGGGCCGACACGAGCGTCTCTCCATTTCTGCAGCAACTGCAGGAAGCGGCGCCGGACGGGATGCTGTCGATCAAGATGAATGTCGACGGCTACACGATGGATCCAACGAACGCGAACTTCACGCTCGGCCGCGTCACCGGCACGATCGGACCCGCGGCTGCCGATGGCGACGAGCCGCGGCATTTCGTCATCGGGCGGCATCTCATTCCCGCGTCCTCGTCGTCGCCGATGAACTACATGCCGGCGGCGATCGACACCGCGAACCGCCAGCTCCTCGCCGATTTCGGCAACTCGCTCCCGACCACGTCCTCGGGTGGTCCGCTTCGGAATATCGGCACGATCGAGCTCGGATACGTCGACGGCGCGAATGCGTTTCATTCGCTCGGACCGGTGGCCTATCAAACGCAGAACTGGTACACGAATACCGCCGGCGTGCAGGCGTTCCCGCTCAGCACCGATCAACTCACGGCGCTCGCCGCGAGCAGCGTCGCCGTCGCGCAGAACGGCAGCGTGATCCTGCAGGAAAACTACAAAGGCCTCTACGCGCGCGCCGACCAGTTCGTCTTCCGCATGAACCCCGGCAAGGCAACAACTGCCCATGAAGATGTGCACCTCTGGGCGACGCAGTACGGACAACCGCTCGCCGGCGCGAAGATCGTCCTGAGCTACTTCCCGAGCGGCTTGCAGGCCGGCGGCAGCGGACTTCCCGACGGCCTCGGTCCGACGCCGCCCTTCGGCACGCCGACGGAGAAGGTGAAGTTTCCGAAGTCCATCACCACGGATGCGGACGGCCGCGCGAAGCTGCCGATGGACGCGGACGACCCGGGAAATCCGCGCGGCTACGTTGACGGGCAGGTCTACGGAGTCCTCTACCTGCTCGCCGAGATCGCGAAGCAGAAGAATCCGGCGCTCATCAACGCGTCCGACTTCGTGAGCCTGCTCGTCCACGACGCGTATGAGAACGAGGACCCGACGTGGTACGAGCTGCTGCCGGTCTGGCAGCAGTACGCGAATCTCTACCCGATCATGAACCGCATCGTGAACCTCGCGTCCTACGAGGACGTCGTGGCGCACAGGAAGATCCTCTCGTTCGCATTCGGATTGCCGGCCGAGGATCCGAATCACATGCCCGTCACCCGGGATCTGTCGGATGGGAAGCGCGACGCGATTCTCAAGTTCCTTCAGGATCCGAAGCGCGGCGTGCCGCCGGAGCGGCCGCTTCCTCCGGGGGATCGTATGAAGGTGCGCGGAGGACCGCCGCCCAGGCCGCCGGAGCGGCGCGGCAAAGCGGATCCGCGCGACGGCGGCAAGACGTTCGCGCTGTCGATGCGGCCGCCGTTCGTGTTCCCCGAATTCGATCTGGACGAGAACTGAGGAGACGCCGATGCTCTACCTGCAAAAGCGCAAGCTCGAAACCGTCGACGATCTCCGCCGCTGGCTCCTCGGCGCCGTGCGCCTGGAGCTCAGCACCATTCCGCCGTATCTCACGGCGCTCTATTCGCTCAAGCCCGACACGAACAACGAGATCGCGAAAATCCTCCGGCACATCGCCGTGCAGGAGATGCTGCACATGTGCCTCGCGTGCAACATCCTCAACGCGGTCGGCGGCCACCCGACGATCAACGCGGCGGGGTTCGCGCCGGGCTATCCGACGCCGCTGCCGATGGGCATCGGCACCGAGCCCGGCAAGCCGTTCATCGTGCCCCTGCGCCGCTTCTCGCTCGAGCTCGTGCAGAAGATCTTCATGACCATCGAAGAGCCGGAGCATCCGCTGGCGTTTCCATCCGCGCGCGGCGCGACCGCCGGCGCCACGACCGACTACCACACCATCGGCGAGTTCTATCGCGCGCTCGAGCGTGTGATCGTTGCCCTCGGCGACGGTATCTTCACCGGCGATCCCGCGCTGCAGGTCACCGGCTGGTTCCCGTCCGACGAGCTGTTCCCCGTCACGAACGTCGAGTCGGCCGTCGAGGCGATCGACATCATCGTCGAACAGGGCGAAGGCACGTCGACGACGCCCGTCGATGCCGAAGGCGGGCTCTCGCACTACTACCTCTTCTCCGAGATCGTGCAGGGCAAGCAGCTCGTGAACGTGCCGTCGGTCGGCTTCGCGTACTGCGGCGCGCCGATCCCCTTCGATCCCGAGGGCGTCTATCCGATGGTCGACAATCCGCCGCTCGTCGCGCTGCCGTCGACTTCGCCGCTCGTGCAACTCTCCGCGCAATTCGATGAGAGCTACACCGCGCTGCTCAATGCCCTGAACGCAACGGTGAACGGCGAGCCGTCGCAGCTCGACGTCGCCATTGGACTCATGTACACGCTGCGCCTCCTCGCGCAGCAACTCATGGCGACGCCGATCGACGGTGTCGGGGGACTCACCGCGGGACCGCGGTGGGGATTCGCGTCCGGCTACGCTTCGGGGTGAGGGAGAGAATGAGGGCAACATTCGCGTTTCGTGCGCCGACTTTACAAATGTAAAACCAGCACGCACGAGCCGTCGGCTCTCTTGCCGTCCGCGGAAACGTGACCTACATTCACTGCGATTCGCACAATCGCGTCGTCACTCCCATCGCAGGTCACATCGGATCCAATTCAGTTCTTTAGTGGGCTTCGTGTGTCAATCGTTCGCCGTATTAGAGAGGGAGAGAGAACAATGGAATTCGTTTCGCAGTCGATCGCTCCGGTATTTCCCCATTCCGTCATCGCTTTTCGAGTTGCCATGATCGCCTCCGACGACTCTGTGGGACCTGGGGATGACCAGGACGATGCCAACAACGCCAACAACGACGCCAACAACGACGACGACAGCGACACCGACGTCGAGGACCTCTTTGACGATGGGGACGATGCCGGGGCGAACGATGCCGGCGCGAACGATGCTGGCGGCGACGATGACGACAATGCCGAGGCGGACCCGGACGACATCGATGAGGACGGCCCCCAGGGGTTGAACAACCTGCCTGTCCTCCCTGGCGCTGATGGCAACCCTGCGGGAGACCCTGCCGGCGGTCCCGACGACGACCCTGACGACGATCCGGGCGACGACGACGGCGGCGATGCCGACGACGAGGCTGACAACGATGCTGACAACGAGGCTGACGACGATGCGGGCGACGACGCTGACAACGATGTGGGCGGCGACGAATGAGATGGCAGCGGGCTGCCATCAGTGAGAAATGGAGGCATCGTCCATGTCCCTGACCTATCTCAACCAAAACACCATCGCCAACGCGGTGACTTGCGCGTGGAAGAAAGCTTTCGGCACTTCGGACACTCCCCAGCAGAGTGGGCTCATCAGCGCCTTCACCGACAACGTTCCGTCCGCGCTCGTGTTGAATACCGACGCCGCTACCGTGACGACGTCACAGACCACCGCCGAAACCAATATCGTCAACAACGCGGACGGTCTGCTGCTCAATTACACGTACGTTACGCTGAGCAGCACGTCTTCTCAGACGACGTCGTCGACGCACACCACGACGACGTCCGTGACCGAGGGCACGAGCTTCAACATCGAAGTCAATGAAGAGTTGGCGAAGGAAGGTGCAACGTTCAACCTCTCGTTCACGTTCACCTCGAGCGAATCGGAGACGACATCGACGACGGACTCGGATAACTATTCGACCCAGGTCCAGGTATTTGCGCCGAAGGGAAAGGTCCAGGAGGCCGTGCTCGTCGAGGAAATACAGCAAATGAGCGTCCCGTACACCTGCGTCGTCCAGGTCACGGGGAATAGCAATTGCGTCATCGATAAGTCCGGGGGTGGGGACGACACAGGCCAGGCGAGCGCGGGGCAGGTATTCGGCTGGATCCAGGAATACAACTGTGCCGGGGACGACTCGAGCTCGTACAGTGACGGCGGAAACGGCATCGGCCTCGTCACGATGACGGGAACGGTGACGGTTTCCCAGACCGCGAACTTCACATCGCAAGTGAACGACGTCACCGAACAAACGAGGCTGTTCATCAACCTCACCAGCGCCGACCTCACCGTAACGCTCTATGTCCGGCAGGGCGATACTGTAGGGGTGAGCATTTCGCCGTACACGGCATTTGACCTGCCGGCAAACGGCTCGATTTACATCACGTACGGCAACAGTACGAATCCTTACCTCAACGGCCTCTCCTTCGTCGGAACCGGCGTGACCACCCAGGAAGTGCAGGTTGCGACGGCCGGTGACTCGAACGACACGCTCCTCAACGACAATGACACGTTGACCATCAACACCCTCACCGCCGCGGGCATCACGGGCTCGAACATCTGGTCGGCGGAGACGAAGACCACCACCTCGTAAGGGGCTCCTCCGCGCGCCAACGGCGCGCGGACCGGTCGGGCTGGGGAAAGTTGGTGGCGGTGACTGGAGTCGAACCAGTGACCTAGCGCTTATGAGACGCCCGCTCTAACCATCTGAGCTACACCGCCACGAGAGAAAGCGCGGATTATACTCAACGTCCGGAGCCGCAGGATATTTCGGGCATGACAGCGAGCTACGAGCGGGTTTGCGTCAACTGCGGGCAGTCGGAAGAACAGGCGCGCCTCGAGCCTTGTGCCGTCTGCGGGCGCAACTTTTGTTCCGACTGCGCGCATCGCGCGGGGTTCGGGCGGCGGTTCTGTTCGCCCGAGTGCGGGCGCGCGTACTATTTCAGCGGGGAGAGCGATGACGACGAAGACCAGCCCACCGACGACGATGAATGACACGGCCGCGATGACGCGGCGTCCGCGGCGGCTCCGCCGCAGCGAGAGCATCCGCGCGCTCGTGCGCGAGACCGTCGTCCGTCCCGAAGATCTCATCTATCCGCTCTTCATCGTTCCGCCGAGCCGTTCGCGCGTCGAGATCGGCTCCATGCCGGG